>CAYTSB010000026.1:0-12760 GCA_964440405.1 uncultured Muribaculaceae bacterium | reverse complement strand
TAATGAGGTTAATAGAAACTTAAAAAATAACTATGTTAGTTATTTAAAGAAACTGCCTTATTAACTGCTTTTTTTAGTTCTGAAAATGTGATAAAATTATTTTAGGAGTATTATATGAATAAAATAGTAGAAGAATTAATGAATAAGAAAGCTGATTATTTATCAAAATATGCTTGTCAGGATAATGAAGCAATTAGATTAAAAGAAGAAACTAGTGATATCAGAACACCATTTTTTAGAGATGCCGACCGCATAATATATTCTTTATCTTATACTAGATATATTGATAAAACTCAGGTGTTTTCTTTTAATGAAAATGATAATATTAGTAAAAGAATGACTCATGTGCAAATGGTTAGTAAAGTTGCAAGAACTATTGGTAGGGCACTAGGACTTAATGAAGATTTAATTGAAGCAGCAAGCCTTGGGCATGATTTAGGGCATGTCCCTTTTGGTCATATTGGTGAAGCCATTTTAGATGAAATAAGTATGAAACATCTTAAAAGATATTTTAATCACAATATTAATAGTATTAGAGTTCTAATGGTTTTAGAAAAAAATGGTTTAGGCAGTAATTTATGTATTCAAACCTTAGATGCAATTATGTGTCATAATGGTGAATTTTTAAACCAGGAATATTACCCTAAAAAGAAAACTGTTAATGATTTTTTAACTGAATTGGAAAACAGTTATATCGATAAAAATTCTTTAAAGAATTTAAGACCAATGACTTTGGAAGGCTGCGTAGTAAGAATTAGTGATATGGTAGCTTATTTGGGTAGAGATATTGAAGATGCTATCCGACTTGGTATTATAAAGAAAAAAGACATCCCTTTAAAAATTAGAAAGACATTGGGTGAAGATAATCGCTCTATTATTAATACCATAATTTTAGATATAATAAATAATAGTGTTAATAAGCCATATCTAAAATTATCAGCAGATATTTATGAAGCGATCAATGAGTTAAAAAGTTTTAATTATAAAAAGATATATAAGAAGGCAAATAGCAGTAGTGAAATAAAACTATATCGTCATATGTTTAATCATTTGTTTAAAACTTATTTAAATCACTTGTGTCATCATAAAACAAATGAAACTATCTATACGATATATTTAAATAATATGGCTGAATCTTATTTAAAAAATAATTCTAATGAACAAATTGCTATTGATTATATCAGTGGCATGACTGATAATTTTTTCAAGAAGGAATATGATCATTATCGTTATAATTCCTAGTTTTAAAGGTATAATAAAAAGTGAGGTGGAAAATGAAATATAAAAAATATGATTGTGATAGTTATACTATTCATACAATAGCAACTGATCGCTTTCGTAATTGTCATTTGGAAATAATATTTAGAGACAATATCAAAAAAGAAGATATTACTAAAAGAATTATGCTTACTGATTTAATGGCTTTAACATCATTAGATTATCCCAGTAAAAGAGAAATGGATATTGAACTAGAAAATCTATATAACAGTAGTTTTTATGCAGTTAATTCAAGAGTTGGTGGAATGATTATTTCCAATTTTTGCTTTGATTTTTTAAATCCTAAATATTGTGCTAAAAATTATTTAGAAGAATTTATTTCTTTTCCCTTTAAAGTGATTAATAATCCGCATGTCAAGAATGAAGAATTTGATTTAAATGATTTTAATATAGTAAAAAATAGAATTATTAGTGATATTAAATCAATTAAAGATAACTCCAAGAAGTTTGCCATAATTGATACTTTAAAAGAAATGGATAATACTTCGCCAATCAGTTATCAAATATCTGGATACCTGGAGGACTTAGAAAATATAACTCCTAAGAATTTATTTAAATATTATCAGAAAATGTTAGAACATGACTATTGCGATATTATGATTATTGGCGATTTAGATATGAAAAAAGTAGTTAAAATGATTAAAGAAAGATGGCATCTTAATTCAATTAAAAAATATAGTATTGATTTGTCTATTGCGCCAGCTAGAAAAAATAAAGTTAATGTCGCTTTTAAAAAAGAAGAATACAGTCAGGCTAATTTAGTTGTTGGTTGTAATATTATTGATATGACTAAAATTGAAAAATACTGTGTTATTAATGTTTTAAATTCTATATTAGGTGGTCATAATTTAGATGACAAGTTATCGATTTATTTAAGAAAAGATAATTCACTTTGCTATTCAGTAGCTTCCTATATTCAAAAATATGATAATATTTTACTTATTCATGCTGGAATTGATAAATCTAAATATAAGTTGGCAGTTAAGTTGATTAAAAAAGCTTTAAGAGAAGTGCAAAAAGGAATTATAACTACTAAAGAATTAAATAATGCTAAAAAGATTAATATTACATCCTTAAATTCTATCGTTGATAATGAAGCGGCTATTATGAATACTTATCTGTTTTATAGTATTGATAACTTACCTTTAATTGAAGATAGAATTGCTTTAATTAAAAAAATAACAGTTAAAGACATTCAAACTTTAGCTAAGAAGATTAAAATCAATACCATTAATTTAATAGCAAAGGGTGATTTATGAAAGAGATTGATATTAGTAAATCTTTTGAAACAATGTATTATGATAAGTTAGATAATGGCTTGGAATTATATTTGTTACCAAATAAAAAAGCTAAAGGATATTATATTACTTTAAATATTAAATTTGGTTCAATTGATACTGAATTTAGTATTAATAAAAAAAATTATAAGGTTCCTAATGGTGTTGCTCACTTTTTAGAACACTTAATGTTTAATGAACCCGATGGTACTACCGCTCACGAGATGTTTGCCAAGTTGGGTTCAGCCTGTAATGCAGCTACTTCTTTTGATTTTACTTATTATGAAGTCTATTCAACTAATAAATTTAAAGAGAATTTAGAATATTTATTGGATTATGTCTATCGTCCATATTTTACTAACAAATTAGTTAAAAATGAAAAGGGAATAATTATTGAAGAAGTAAAAATGGGGGAAAACAGTCCTTATCGTGAACTTTATTTTAAGAGTAAAGAGAATGTTTTCTTTAAAAACCCCTATAAAAATTTAATTAGTGGAACAGTAGATGATGTTAAAAACATTACTCTAAAAGATATTGAGCTTTGTTATAATACCTTTTATCATCCAGAAAATATGTTTATAGTTATTACTGGAAATTTTAATCCCTATGAAGCTCGAGCAATGATTAGTGAGAATTTAAGTCGCAAAAAATTCAAAAAATTTAATAAAGCAATTAGAAAAGTATTTAAAGAACCAAAAGAAGTAGTTAAAACCTATGATGAAAAAGAAATGAATATTTTAATTCCTAAAGCAACCATAAATATTAAAATGAATACTAATGATTTTAAAATTAAAGGAATAGATAAATTAAAACTATTATTATATTTAAATATATTTCTATCATTGAAGTTTGGCAAGACCAGTTTGCTCTCTGAAAAACTAATAAATAACAATTTACTTACTGATGATATTACTTCGGGAGTTCAAATTGATCCAGTTAATACATTAATATCAATATCTTTTGAATCGTTATATTCCAAAGAAGTATTGGAATTAATTAAAGAGGAGTTTAATGATACTAAAATCAGTTTAAAGGATTTAAAAAGAAAAGTTAAAAGAAATATCAGTAATAAAATATTAAATTTTGATGATATATTTTCCGCAAATGATGATATTCAGACTCAATTATTTCAATTTAATAATTACTATGAAAATATTATTGATATCTATAATAGTCTAAATTTAAAAGAACTAGATAGTATCATTAAGAAAATAAGTCTTAAAAATAATAGCGTTTTAATAATTAATCCCATGCAAAAAGACTCGTAAGAGTCTTTTATTATCTGTTATAGAATTCAACAACTAATGATTCATTAATTTCTTGATGAAGTTCAGTTCTTTCTGGTAGTCTACTGTAAGTAATGGCTCTGTTTTTTTCATCATAACTAATAAAGTTTGGACGATTTAAAACATTTTCTAAAGCATCTTTAATTGCTGGATGTTCTAATGATTGTTCTTTGATAGAAATTACACTGCCGACTTTTACTTCGTATGAAGGAATATCTACTTTATTACCATTAACACAAATATGACCATGATTAACAATCTGACGAGCTCCTCTTCTGGTTTTAGCAAAACCAGCACGATAAACTAAATTATCTAAACGACTTTCTAATAATTTTAATAAGTTTTCGCCGGTAATACCTGACATTTTAGCTGCTTTATCAAAAGTTTTTCTAAATTGTTTTTCAGTTAAACCATACATAAATCTAAGTTTTTGTTTTTCTTGTAACTGAACACCATATTCACTTAACTTACGACGACGATCACGACCATGTGCTCCTGGTGGAAAAGGTCTTTTAGCCAAATCTTTTCCATTTTCTAATGTAGAAAATCCTAATTGACGAGATTTTTTGTATGCAGATCCTGTATATCTTGACATAATTCACCTCCTAAATATATAAAATTTTCTAAAACAAAGGTTTATTATAATAGTTTAGTAGGGAGTTTATTTTATTATTTTCATTTAAGGCAGCCTTAAACTACTTATACAACCTTGTGGTAATAAACACATTATTAATCCTATTACAATGCTGCCAAATGAGTTAGCGATATTAATTATACATATAAATCTTATGTTAGTCAAACAAAATGTTGCTAAATTAAAACAGTATAGTTACTATACTGTTTCAGAATTTTTTAAAGTAAGCTTTTTCTCTGCTTCTTTTCTTTCTATAAACTCATCATAAGTTTCTAAATAACACTCAATACCAAGAGTATAAAAGAAAGTTCCATCATCCGCTTGTTTTTCTGTTAAAATAGTATTATATCCAGCTTCGTTTAACTCTTCTATAAGTTCTGAAAGACGAAATAGTCTTGTTTTTTTGTGAATTTTGGTAATTTCGACAAATATATCCTGGATATCAGGAATTCTATCATAAAATGTACTTCTTTCATCTATATCAAGAATTGTATATATAATCCTTCTAAGATTAGAAGGATCAAAATGTAAATTGGTAGATACAACTTGATCATATACATTTTCAATTTGTGGTCCAATTGCTTCTTCTACATCTTTTAAAATATCTCTTTTTCCGCGGGCCAATTCATTATCTAAATCTTCCATCCAGTTTTTTTCAGTTTCAAGCATCTCCAGATTAGCTTTTTCTCTAAATTCTTTTTGTTCATCTACGGCTAACATTATTATCCCTCCTAAAATTAATTTTTATTATATCTGATTTTAATTAAAAGTCAATTATTATCTTAATTTTATCCTTTTTAATATTTAAATTATATGGTACAATTAAATAGTAGGAGGCAGTCATTATGAATGGTACAATTACTTTAGTTATTATTAGTTTTGTCGTAGTATTTATAATAGCAGTAATTTTACTGTTTGTTTTATCCGGTAGTAAAAAGAAAAAAAAATACAATGATCAGTTAAATGAACTAGAAAGAAATAAAAATTTAATTATTTCGGCTTCCATCTTATCAGAATTAAATAAAGTAGAGAGTTTAATTAACAACGATGCTTTAAAATTAATGTTTGAGGATTGGAAATTTCGTTTTAAGGAGATAAAAGATCAAGAAGTTCCTCATATTACTGATGCTTTATTAGAGTTAGATGATTTTATTACTTTTAAGAAAGCCCCAGAAATCGAAAATAAAATGGCGACAATTGAACTGGAAATCTACTATGTTAAAATGCGTGCTCGATTTTTACTTGATGAAATTAGAGAGATAACTTTAAGTGAAGAAAAAAATCGAGAAATAGTAACAAAATTAAAAACAGAATATCGTGAAACTCTTAGTAAATATCGTCAAAACTATGATGAATATAAAGAAGTTAATCAGCCGATTGAACTTCAAATTGAAAATATTGATAAATTATTTAGTGCCTTTGAAGTAGCTATGGATAATAATTCTTATACTGAAGTAGGTAAGATCGTAAAAGCAATGAAAGACACCATAGGTAATCTAAAAATTATTATTGAAGAAGCCCCAACAATTATTATGATGAGTAAAAGTATTATTCCTAAGAAAATGGAAGATATTACCAATATTTATAAAAAAATGACTAAAGACAGTTATATTTTAGATTATTTAAATATTGAGTATAATATTACTGAAACTGAAAAAAAATTAACTGATGTTTTATCAAGACTTAATGTTTTAAATGTTGAGGATTCAATATTTGAACTTAAGACAATGCTTGATTATTTTGATTCATTATATAATGATTTTGATAAAGAAAAAATATCTAAGAAGATGTTTGAAGATTTTGCTAGAACTTTGACAATTAAACTAAGTCGTTTAACTAAAATAGCAAAAAATTTATATACAAAAATGGAAGACATTAAATACAGTTATGATTTAACTAATAATGATGTGGTTGTAATTGATGCCATTAATGATGATTTAAAAAGCATTAATAAAGATTTTGAAGTTATTATTACAGCTCATCGCAATAAAACTTTTGCTTATTCTAAACTGAATAAAGAAATGGAATTAATTAACATCAGAATTAGCAAAATAGAAGAAAGATTAGAAGTGGCTCTTCGTAATCTAGGTAGTCTCAAAGAAGATGAATTAAGGGCAAGAGAGCAGCTAGATGAAATTAAAACAATCTTAAAAGAGGCTAAAGAAAAAATTAAAAGCTATAAATTACCAGTAGTACCAAGAAGTTACTTCGTAGAACTAGCTGAAGCTAATGAAGCAATTAAAGAAATAGTTAAGGAATTGGATAAAAAGCCAATTAATGTCAATACTTTAAATATTAGAGTAGATACGGCTAGAGATTTAGTTTTAAAACTATATAATACAACTAAAGAAACAGTTAAAACAGCGTGGATGGCGGAGATGGCTATTATTTATGGTAATAGATACCGTCCAACCAGTAAAGACATTTCTTTAGGACTCATTAAAGCAGAAAATTTATTTTATAAAGGAAATTTTAAAAATGCTTTAGAAAATGCGATTAATGCTATTAGTATAGTAGAACCCGGAGTGTATAAAAGGTTATTAGAGGCCTATCAAAAATAAACTACCCAGGTACTTTAACTTGGATAGCAGAACCTTAATATTTTACTATTATTTTTATATAAAATAGTAGTTTTTTTATGATATAATTAAAGAGGTGGGAGCATGGATACAATTATTAAGAAAGTATTAAGAACAATTGAAGACAATGGATTTGAAGCCTACATCGTTGGAGGCTATGTTCGTGATAAAATCTTAGGTATTAAAACTACTGATGTTGATATTGCAACTAATGCTTTATTAAAAGATTTAAATAAGATGTTTAGTATTGGTAAATGTAGTGATATGGGTTATGGTTCTTATCGGATTCATACTGAAAAGTATAATTTTGATATTACAACTTATCGTGAAGAATATAAATATTTAGATCGTCGTCCTACGGAAATAAAATATGTTAATAATTTACTAGTTGATATTAATCGCAGAGACTTTACAATTAACAGTTTATGTATGAATAAAAATGGTGAAATAATTGATTTACTTAATGGTAAAGAGGATATTTTAAATAAAAAGATTAAAGTAATAGGAGATATAGAAACTAAATTTAAAGAAGATCCCTTAAGAATGCTAAGAGCAATTAGATTTGCTATTACTTTAGGTTTTAGCATTGAAGAGGATGCTTTAAAGTATATTATTAATCATAAAGAAGATATTAAAGCCTTATCTTATCAAAGAAAAAGAAATGAGCTGGAATTAATTTTCATTTCTGATAATTTAGTCAAAGGATTAGAATATTTAAAACATTTAGATTTATTATCGGTCTTAGAAATTGATTACGATAACTTTGTTAAAGTTGATGATATCCTAGGGATCTGGGCTCAACTTAAAGCATCACCTAAATATGCTTTTACTAAAGTGGAAATGAATAATATTAATAAGATAAGAGAAATTGTTAAATATGGTAAGATAGATAGAAATATTTTATTTAAATATGATTTATATATTGCTTTAGTAGCAGGATCTATCTTAAAAGTGAGTAAGAAAGAAATTAATAGAATTTATAAAAACATGCCGATTTATGAATATAAGGATATAACTATTACTACTAAAGAAATAATTGATATTTTAAACATTGAACCTTCTAAAATAATTAAAGATATTATGGAGGATTTAAAAAATCAGATTTTAAATCATAATTTAGCCAATAATAAACATGTCGTAATTAAATATTTAGAAAGTAGGTATAGAAATGAATAGTGAACTTTTAAAATATTTGAATGCTAAGAGTTTTAATATCTCTTCATTTTATTTAAAACTATTTAGAAAAGAAAAACTAAGTAGCGATGAAATAATTTTGTTAATCTATTTTATTAATCATTATAATGAAGAATTAAACCTGGATTTAATTAAAAAAATCTTAGGATTAACTGAAGAAGAATGTTTAACTACTTTTAATTCTTTAGTAACAAAAAAACTACTTAAAATTGAAACCAAGAAGAATGAATCAGGTAAGATGAAAGAATTAATCTCTTTGGAATTGTTAAATATGAAACTCCAGGAAATTGTTTTAGAAGAAGAAAAACTGGGTACCAAGAGTAATATTTTTGAAGTTTTTGAAAAAGAATTTGGGAGAACTTTATCACCGATGGAATATGAAATAATTAATGCCTGGTTAAATAATAATATAAGTGAGGAATTAATAATCGGCGCATTAAAAGAAGCAACTTATAATGGAGTTAGTAATCTCAGATATATTGATAAGATAATTTATGAATGGGGTAAAAAAGGTTTTAAAAATATGAATGATGTTAAAACTTATTTAACAAAAAAAGATGATCAAAAGGTTGAGTATTTTGATTATAATTGGTTGGAAGATGAAAAATAGTATTATTAATGGCTTGAATGAAATGTTTCCTAATCCTGTTTGTGAACTTAATTATCGTAAAGACTATGAACTTTTAATTGCAACCATTTTAAGTGCCCAGTCAACTGATAAAAGAGTTAACCAGGTAACCGAAATTTTATTTAATAAATATGATTTAAAAAGTCTAAGTAAAGCAGAAATAAAAGATATTGAAATGATTATTAGACCAGTTGGAACTTATCGCCGCAAATCTTTTTATATAAAAGAGGTGGCATCTTCACTCCTTAAAAATTATGAGGGAGTGGTTCCTAACAACCGCGATTTTATTGAGTCACTGCCCGGAGTTGGTCGAAAAACCTGCAATGTTGTCTTGGCTAATTTATATAATGAACCAACAATGGCTGTTGATACTCATGTGACTAGATGTTCTAAGTTATTGGGATTAGTTTCTCTAGATGATGATGTTAATAAAATAGAAGCTAAATTAACTAAGTTTTTTCCTAAAAAAGATTGGAATAGAGTAAACGATCAACTAGTTTTATTTGGTAGATATATTTGTAAAAGTAAAAAGCCTTTATGTGATATTTGTCAGTTAAAAAAACACTGTGTTAAATTTAAATAAATTAAAAGCAATCAAATTGATTGCTTTTTTTATTACTGAATATTCAGGGTTAATTCATAAGGATTAGCTGTTATTTCTAGACCAGTACTCATATTCTTTTTAAATATGGAGTAACTTGATTTAACTACAAAAGTATAATTATTGTTAACTAAAGAAGTAGTGTATGAATAGGAATTATTAGTAGTAAATCCTAAAGAAGTAAGTTCACCAGTAGTTGTATTCTTTAAATATACTTGATAGCCAATATTACCAATATAATTTGTGTTATAAGTTAATCTGGCCTGATAATATTTACTAGCCCATGAACTATAATAAGTATTGAAATGGGTTTGCAAGGAAACAGTATTAATAGCACTAGGTATTTCAATTGGATCCCAGGTTAAGCTAATTGCATTGTTATTAAATACTGCTTTAATATTAGTTGGATTATTTAAAGTACTAAATCTTTTTGAGGTTTCAACTGGTTCAGTTCCTCTTTTAAATAATTCCTTAGTTCTTAATTCAGATGGAGTATAATCACTGGCCAACTGAGCAGGGAAGGTTTCTTTTTCAACCTCAACCATTACCACGCTACTTGGTTTTTTAAATCTACTGTTCTTTTTAAGGATACTCGTAGCCAATATTTTACCAATTTTATTTCTAACTCTATCGGCTGCTGTACTCGTTAAATAGTATTCTTTACTAAATGCAGGGTAGCCATAGCCATACCACATTGAAATAGAATAGTCGGGAGAATAAATATCAAACCAGCTATCCATAATGGCTGTGGATGGAATACCAGCCTTTTGAGTGGCTGCTTTATCAATTGAAGAAGTGCCAGTTTTTGTCGCAATGTCAGTACCACTGACACTTATATTTGAACCTAAAGCTCCAAGATCAAGAGCAGTTTCTAATATGTAAGTAATCATATAAGCGGTTTCAGAACTCATTGCTTTAGATTTGGTATATTTATATTCAACAACTTCATCAGTTTCACGAACTATAATTTTAGTATAGGAATATGGTTCAATATAATAACCGCCTCTGGCAAATGTACCGTAAGCCGCTGACATTGATAAAGGACTCATTCCGTTAAACCCACCAATAGAAGCAGATTCGTATAAAACATCGCCATAATCAATGCCAACATTATGAACAAATTCTATAATATTAGCATTATCAACTTGCTGAAATGCCTGTAAAGCCGGAACATTTCTGCTTCGCGCTAAAGCATAACGCATAGTTATTAATCCTAAATATTTACGATCAGCATTTACAACACTGCCCCCGGTAGTATAGGTGTATTTTTCATCAAAGAATGGGGTGTAAGTTGAAACATTATTATATTCAATTAAAGGTCCATAATCAAAGAATGGCTTAGCAGTTGATCCAGGATGGCGTTTAATCATAGTAGCATAATTATATTGTCTTTCGCCAACTTGATTTCTACCAGCGCCGACTGCTGTAACCGAGCCGTCTTTTGAATCAGTTACTGCTATTCCCATCTGAACAACATTATTAACAAAGGTAAAACTCTCACCACTCATAACTTTATTAACTTTATCCTGAACTGATTTATCAATTGTTGAATAAATTATCAGCGGAGTATAATAGCCATCATAACCAGTTCTTGCTTCAACTTCTTCAATTATTGTGTCAATAACTCCTTGGTTTATAGCTGAATTTTTTTGAGCAATAGTTAATGACTCAACCGGGATTGCTTTAGCTTCATCAGCTTCTTCTTCGGTGATATAACCATGTCTTACCATCAAGTTTAAAACTTGATTTCTTCTTTCAGCAGTTAATTCAGCATTGTTAAATGGGTTGTAAGAAGCCGGAGCCTGAAACATACCAGCAATAATTGCTGCTTCAGTTAAAGTTAAATCAGAAACAGTTTTACCAAAATAAGTTTGGCAAGCCTGTTCAACTCCATAAGTACTATTACCTAACCACGGTTCATTAACATAGAACTCAATTATTTGCTCTTTAGTATAACTTTTTTCTAATTTAAATATTGAAATATAGATATCAGTTGCTTTTCTAACAATACCTTTAAAGCCACTAACTGCTTTGGGGTCAGTATAGGCATTTTTTGCAACTTGCATTGTTAAAGTAGAACCACCACCAGCTCCAGAATTGCCAGTTATTTGTCCTAAAAAGGCTTTGGTAAATCTGGCGATATCAAACCCATTATGTTGAAAAAACCTTGAGTCTTCAGTGGCAATGATTGCATCAACTAAAACTTCCGGTAATTCAGCATAAGTTATTAATTCTCTTTTTTCCATACCGATTTTAGCTAGTTCAGTACCATCCTTATAATAGATAACTGTTGCTTCTTTATTATATAATTTATCAGCAGTAAAGCTAGGTGCGGTAAAGATTACAAATAGAATAAAAAATACACTTAACCCAAATACAGCGATTAAAAAGCCCATAATGATATTTAGAACATCACTTTTTTTAGGTTTTTTAAGTTTAATATTCTTAATTTTGCCTTTAACATTTATTTTTTTCTTAATATTTTTAATATTTTTTTTGCTCTTTTTTTTCTTAATGTTTTTAATATTTTTTTTATTTTTCATTTATTCCTCCTTGAAATAAATAGAATCTATTATTTTTAAATAATCTAATGAAGGATTAATTCTTTCTTTTATATTATAACACTTATTTTGAATATATTGATAAGGAATAGATTTCCTTTTAGATGTCTTAATAAATTCTATTAAATCTTCACCTTTTAAATAATAATATAAATTATTCATTTTAATTATTAAGAATACTATTCCCTGATGTTCAATAATTTTTTTGATATGTTCTAGCTGATGAGAATGAATATTAGCTAAAGGAAAAGAAAGTTTATTTAAAGTTTCCTTAGCATCAAATTCAATGTATTTACCTTTATAAAGACCATTATAATCTAAAGTTGAAGGAGTTTTGAAATAAGCTTTATTAATAATTTTAGAATTATTTTGATAGCTAACATTAACTAATCCGATAGGGGTTGGTTTTTTATAAATGACAGCTATGTTCTCATTTAAATAATATAGATTAGTGGTATTAATAATACCTTCTAACTCCATACCTCGATTTTTGTGTGATATGTTTCTTTTATATTCTTTTTTTTGATTATTTGGATAAAACATTTAATCACCTAAAAAAATTATACTATAATTAAGAAAAAAAATCTAGATTGGATGAAGTGGCTATACAAAATTAAACCTATTATTAGTAATTTTTAAACTACCTTTTTGTAACTTTTAAAAGCTACTTGAGGGGCATAATTTAGTCTAATTAAACCACAATCTTCTAAATATTCAGCATT
>CAYTSB010000025.1:3123-12809 GCA_964440405.1 uncultured Muribaculaceae bacterium | reverse complement strand
TTTTAGGAGTTAGATTCCTTATAAATGGGGCTTTACTCATCTATTTTCTCAGCCCTAATCTCACCAGTTATTAACACAATACCGCGTATTTTAGTGAAAGTCTAGTAATTTTGGACATACATTTATAATACATTTTCAATACAAATTTAATACTCTGTTTTCCCTTTATTTATTGAATTTTATTAAAATTTTAGAAAAAAAACATTCTATTTTTATAAACAAATTAAGTATGATTTTTTTGTTCGATACACTTATAATACACTTTTATTATCAAGTTGAAGCCCCACCATATAATACAAAAAAATGCATTCTCTTTTTTTGTTTTCTCTTAAACTGTTCAGTTATTTTTGGCTTTTTTGTTCATAACAATATTATTATGTTAACTCTCTTTTCTTTCAGATATTACTCCATCAACTATTTCATATACTTTATCGCAAAATTCTAACATTCTCTCATCATGAGTAACCATTATTGTCGCCTTCTTTTGTTCTTTTGTTTCTTTAGCAAGCAATTTAACAACTTCATAAGCTTTCTTAGTATCTAAGCTAGCTGTTGGTTCATCCGCAAATATTACAGAAGGTTTATGATATAAAGCTTTAGCTATAGCTGAGCGCTGTCTTTCTCCTCCTGATAATTCATTGGGATATTTATTCTTTAACTTTTCAATATCTAATTCCAAAAACAATTCATTAATCCATTCTAGATTTGTATTTGTGTTTGTTATTTTGTTATATAAAATCATTTGTTCTTTTATTGTTAAAAACGGAATTAAATTAGATGCTTGCAATATAAAGCCAATATTTTTTAAACGTATTTTACTTTTTTCTTTAATACTAAGTTCACTAAAAGGTTCGTTATTTAATAGTACTTTTCCCGTAGTTGGTTTTTGCAATCCACCTAAAATTGTTAAAAAAGTTGATTTACCACTACCAGATGGTCCAATTATTCCGATTAATTGCCCTTCATAAGCAACAAAATTAGTTTTTTTAAGAGCATTAATAATATTTTCTCCTTGAAGAAAATCTTTAGTTACATCAATCATTTCTATTAATGGTTTCATATTAACCTCCTATTGCCTTTAAAGGATCTATTTTTAATACTGCATTTACTGAGAATAAAGCCCCAAAAAATGAAAACAAGAAAAATGACATAGTAATAACTAAATAAAACAATATATTAGTTGCAAAAGGAATAAAATCTCCTAAAAATATTCCACTTAATATTGTTAAAATTAAGCCAATTATTAAGCCAAATCCAACAATTAAGAATGTTTGTGCTATAACAGAACCGCCAATATATGAATTAGATATTCCTTGAGCTTTCATAACTCCAAACATACTTGTTTTTTGAATAGTTAAAACATAAATAAATATTCCAAGAACAAACGCTGTAATTATTATTAAAAATATTATCATAACAGAGAAAGTTAATACTTGAGCAGTATAACCTGGCAAAGTATTAATATAATCATCTACAGTATAACTTTTAAGTTTATCTGATATGTTTTCTATATTTCCTTTAACTATTACTCCACTAAATAATGATTGTTCAAAATTTGACCCATAACGGTATTCTTGCCAGGTATTTAAATTCATATATATTACTGGAGCAGTTTGGTATGTTGTTTTTGATGAAAAACCAATTATTTCGTATTTTTGGTTACTTCCTGTTGTAACAAAAAAATCTCCTATTTCATATCCCTGCTTTTTTAGTTCTTCATCCACAATAACTTGATTATCTTTCAATTCTACATCATTAATTGGCTTAAGAAAACTATTGTTTTCAATTCCAAAAAAATAAACATCTAATCTTGATGTCAGAACATCTTTTGATGATGGATTACTTATTACTGCAGGAAATAAGCCTAACTTGGCTTTTTCACCATCTGTTTTTATATTATCAAAATCATCATTATTCATATATGACATCATCATATTGTCATTTGAGTCAACAGTAATAACTATTTCTTTTGAATTCCATTTATTTATAGAATTAGTATAAGAAGTAGCAAGCCCATTAGCTAATGAAGTTAAAAAATACACTAAATAACTAATAAGAAATATAACTGCCATAATTAAAATAAATTTTGATTTAGAATATTTTAATTCTTTTAATGCTAAAAACATATGTTTCTCCTTACACTTTCCTTCTTAATAATTTTTCAATATCTTTAGATATCTTAAATGGTTTAACATTAGGTGAATATCTTTTTACTACATTACCTTTTCTATCAATCAAAAATTTAGTAAAGTTCCATTTAATTTTTTTGCCGAAAAAACCTTTTTGATGTTTTTTTAAATATGTATATAAAATAGATTCTTCATCACCATTAACATTTACTTTATCAAACCTAGGAAATGATGTTTCATATTTATCAACACATATTTTATTAATATCTTCTATTGACTCTGGTGCTTGATTTGCAAATTGATTACATGGAAAATCTAATATCTCGAACCCACGATCACTATATTTTTCATAAAGTTCCTGAAGTTCTTCATATTGTGGTGTAAAAAAGCATTTAGTTGCTGTATTAACAATTAAAAGCACCCTCCCTTTATACCTTTCAAATGAAACCACATTCTTATTAACGTCCTCAACTCTAATCCTGTATAAACTCATAAATCCTCCTCAAATCATTATTTTATGCCATATACTATCCACTAAAAACATTATAACATTTTTTTATAGCAAAAACTAAGTTTTAATTATATAGATATTGAATTTTGCTATGCTTTGTGTCCTAATTTTTATTTTTCTTGAAATTGAAGTATGTGTTAGCTATTTTCTCAAATGTTTCTTCCTGTTGTTTCTTAGAATGTTTGTTATAATCATCATTTATAAATAATTGTTCTACAGTAGCACCAAGAATAATTGATAGTTTATACGCCACTTCTATTTTAGGTAATACATTGCCACTTTCAATTTGATTTATTGTTTTCCTAGTAACTCCTAATTCTTTTGCTAAATCGTCTTGAGTTAAGTTTTTTGATTTTCTAAATTCTTTTATTTTATTTATCATTTTATCACCCTTTCTATTATACCGCGTAATTATATATTTTTATAATGAGTAGTTTTAGTTACTAATTTTAACCTTTTTTAAGCCTTAAAAGCATAAAAAAGCTCTCAAACCCTTTATTTTAGTGAGTTTGAGAGCAGTATTATTCTTAATGGGGCGAAATGTGGGGATCGAACCCACGCATACCAGAGCCACAATCTGGCGTGTTAACCACTTCACCAATTCCGCCATGAGCAAAAAGATTATATCAAAAAAAACACTTAATGACAAGCGTTTTAGTCTATTTTTGTTTACTATCGTATTTCTTTCTAGCTTCAGTATTTAGTATTTTCTTTCTCATTCTGACTGATTTAGGTGTTACTTCTACTAACTCGTCTTGGTTAATATAATCCAAACAATATTCCAACGGTATTAGTCTAGGTCTTTTTAAAACAACTGTTTTATCACTAAATGCGCTTCTGGTATTGGTTAATTGCTTGCCTTTAACTACATTAACTGCTAAATCATCTTCCCTATTACATTCACCAACTATCATACCCTCATAAACCTCTATCCCTGGTTCGATAAACATGATACCTCTATCTTCTAAAGCCCCGATGGCATAAGCAGTCGATTTACCATTTTCAGTTGATATTAATACTCCTAAACTTCTTTCGCCAACATGCAATTGTTCAACTGGTAAATAATCTTTAAATGAATGATTGATAATTCCGTAACCTTTGGTTAATGTCATAAAATCAGTAGTGAATCCAATTAGTCCTCTTGCCGGAATAGTATAATTTAATCTGATTAGACTTTCAAAGTTACTCATATTATCCATTTTTCCACCACGAGTACCTATTGCTTCAATAACATTGCCAACATATTCTTCATTGACCTCAATTTGAACATCTTCATAAGGTTCACATTTGATACCATCTATTTCTTTAATAATGACTTCTGGTTTTGATACCTGAAGTTCAAAACCTTCACGACGCATGTTTTCAATTAAAATTGATAAATGTAATTCACCACGACCACTGACTACAAATTCGTCATTACTAATTTGTTCTACTCTTAAAGCAACATCTTTTTGAGTTTCTTTAAATAATCTTTCTGAAATTTTATTAGCAGTAAGAAGTTTTCCTTCTTTACCCGCAAAAGGACTGTTATTAGTCATAAATGTCATTTGTAAGGTCGGTTCATCAATTTTTAAAACTGGTAAGGCTTTTTCTCTACCAATATTGCAAATTGTTTCGCCGACTGAAATATCTGTTAAACCAGCTATAGCAACAATTTCCCCGGCATCAGCCTCTTCAATTTCAATTCTTTTTAGACCGACAAATCCAAATAATTTTTGAATTCTAAATTGTTTAATTGAGCCATCTAATCTAACTGCTGAGACCATTTCATTAACTTTAATTTTACCAGATTTTATTCTGCCAATACCAATTCTTCCAACATAATCATTATAATCTAATAATGCCGGCTGAAATTGTAAAAAATCTTCCTTATTAACATTTGGACTTGGAATTTCATTAACAACTAATTCAAAAATATCATTATAATCATCTTTTTGAGTAGCTAGATCCTGATTTAAACTAGCAGTACCGTTAATTGCTGAGACATAAGCAGTTTTAAAATCCAATTGATCATCATTAGCCCCCAGCTCAATAAACAAATCAATTATTTCATCTAAAACTTTACTTATTCTTGCTGTTGGTTTATCAACTTTATTAATAAATACAATTGGTTTTACTCCTGCTTCAAGAGCTTTTTTCAAAACAAAACGAGTTTGAGGCATGGTTCCTTCATAAGCATCAACAACTAAAATAACCCCTTCAACCATATTCATAATTCTTTCAACTTCCCCACCAAAATCAGCATGACCTGGGGTATCAAGAACATTTATTTTATAATCTTTATATTTTATTGCTGTTGTTTTGGCTAGAATAGTAATTCCTCGTTCTCTTTCAATGTCATTATTATCCATTACTCTTTCATTTACATTCTCATTTTCTCTAAAAGTACCTGATTTTTTTAACAACTGATCAAGTAATGTTGTTTTACCATGATCAACATGAGCAATTATTGCAATATTTCTTATTTTCATATCTACGCCTTCTTTTTTTTCACACCGACAAATTATAGCACAATTTCGCACAAAAAAAAAGCAATTAATTTAAAATTGCTATTTAACTAGATAAGGATTTTCTTCAGTTCCTGATCCACCTCTTAAGAAAATATCACTTTTTAACTTGATTACTGGTCTGATACCTGCTCTATTATTACATTGAACAGCTTCAATTGCTCCTGAAGTTTTAATCATATATGCCTCATATGAATAATCAGCGTTTCCAGTCATTAGCCACCAGGTTCTATTCGCTTCACCTAAATAATTATAATTCTGACAAGACATATCTTTTGGAGCAGTACAAGTTTTGTCTAAACTAGCTCCCATATAATCATAAATATCCAATAAGCCGATATAAGTATCACGATCCATTGTTGAACACTCAATTTTACCATCAGCTATCACTTGCGATTCACCTCTATTAGCAACACATAAATCAAATAATGCTAATTTAACTTTATTTTCATCACTAAAATAGGTTTCATAAAGATTTAACATTGAATCTTTAAGACGACTAACAGCAAAATCATTAATTCCTGAATTACTTTTACGATCAGCATTATATCTGTCATCCCAAACATATGAATTTCTATTATCAATTTTAAATTCGATTAAAACAGTTTCATTTTCTGGAGTAATCTTTACTACTCGCCATATTTTATCAGCAAAACTAACGAAGTTATCAACATTTTGACCACGATATATATAACTGTCCTCTACTTTATATAAACCATCGCCTTCCACTACCACATTAGCTTCAGTTGCAATCTTTTTATAAAGTTCTAAAGAATAGTAAGCACTGCCACAATTTAAATATGGAGTGTAGGTAATTATCCCGTCAATATTTTTTACCTTAACTTCGCCACTACAATTAGCCCCATCAGTAAGCATTCTTGTAAATGGTTTAATGTATTTCGCATTGACCAAAGTATCCATCATTATTACTTCTTCTACTCCTGATGTCGGCATTAAATCTTCATTATCTTTATAATAACTTTTAGTTGCTGCAACCATTTTGTCTTCAACTGTCATATAATCTAGCATTTTATCTTTCATAGCACACGAAGCAATACCTATAATAATTATTAAAATTACTATAATTCCAACAACCATAATATACTTTTTTGTTTTTTTATCCATAAATTTAATTTTATCTTGAATATCTTTTACTTTCATAAACTCTCCTTTTGATACTTTAATTATAGCAAAAAAATTATTTTAGTACAATAATATCCTTTAATGGTATAATAAGTTTAGGAAAAGGTGATTTTATGTATTTATATACACTAAATTTTTTTAACGATCTTGGTCAAGGATTTGTTGACCTATACAAAGCAATTAAAACTTTTTTTATTGATTGCTGGCATGCTTACTTTGATTTTGTTACTGGTTTATTTGGCCAGGAATTTGCCAAAGGCTTTACGATAGTTATAGTTTTTGTTATTGTCGCTTTAATATTTTTAACTATTATTAAAAATGTAAGTGCTCCCAATAAATAATTTTATTATATTTTAATATACTTATAATAGGTGATTTGATGGAATATAATATGGTTAATGGAATCAATTTAACAATTGATAAACCATATCCCAAAGTAATAAAGTATAATGAGAATTTAAAACTGGCGGAAATAATTCATAAGGCTTATGCCGGAGTAGGAAGCGAATTAACTGCGGTAATGACTTATTCTTATCAACATATTATTATTGATGAGCGATATAAAGATTTAAAAAAAGCAATGGAAACAATTGCTATAACTGAAATGAAGCATTTAGAAATTCTAGGTAAGATGATTAAAAACTTGGGTGGAATACCTAAATATATCTTTCGTAATGAACTTAATAATGTTATCTACTGGGATGCTTCAATTGTCTATTATAATGAAGATATTCCCAGTTTATTAAAAAATAATATCATGGCTGAAAAAGAAGCTATTAAATATTATAATTACATTCTTAAAAATGCCGATAATGAAAATATTAAAGATATTATCAAAAGAATTATAATGGATGAAAAAAATCATATTGCTATTTTTACTTCATTATTAAAACAATTTATTTAAAAAAGACCATTTTAATACATGGTCTTTTTAATATAATCTTTGAAATTAGTCTTAATATACTTAAGTGGTGCCATCATACTGGTTGGAATAAACCCAGGTTCTAAAGAATTTAAAATATCAGGGATACGATTAACGATATTGGCACAAGTTAATAAAGTAGTATCAGGTTTATTAATAACTAAAGTTGTTGTTGGTTCTCCTTCTACTGTCCATTCATTTTTATCAAAGTCGGTATTTGTATACACCTTACCAGTGCAGGTAGCTTCAATTATAATGCCTTCTTCAGTTGTTCCTGTTACCATCGCATTCATTCCGGTAACATAGCCTTTAGGTATATCCATTTGTAAAGTATCGGAATGAAGATCAAAATCCAAAATAACCGGAGTACATTTTTGCTCTATATATTTAATTTTTAAATCCAGCTTATTAGCAATCCAGCCAACTGTATTCCACATATATGATGGTAAAAACTCACCATTTGCTATTAAATTATTTCTTTCTTCAGTTCCAATATTATCAGCCTTGGCAATAGTATTATTAAATTCTTCAATACTTAAGCCTGCTCCATGAGCTTTAGCTAAAGCCAAACCATAATCTTCAATATTATATGATGAATTACCAACAATTCGATTAATCTTGTGCGTATTAGTTGCCAAAGAGCAAACTAAACTACCCCAGAAAATATCTTGATATCCAGAACCGGTTATAACACATTTAGTCTGTTTTGCCAAATCATCTATTTCTTTAAATAGCTTAGGATTAGAATTAATTGGAAAAAAAGCCTCTTCGCAAGTTGTGATAACGCTAATGCCATTTCTGGCACATATTTTTAAAATATCGCCAACATCTTTTAATAAACTCATTGTACTGACAATTGCTATATTTGGTCTTGAAGATAAAATTACCTGCTCTAATTTAGTAACCGGATAAATAATCGCACCTTTTTGATTAGTTCCCATAACAATTCCAATATCCTGATTGATCAAATCTGGATTAATGTCAATCCCGGCAACGACCATTCCGCCTTTATCAAATATGTATTTCATAATATACTTAGACATTTTGCCACAACCAATTTGTAATACTCTTAACGAACTAAACATTCTATCACCTAACAATAGTATAACAAAATAAAAACAAGTTATAAATGAATTTAACTTGTTTTGACAATTTTTATACTAATTAATTTCTTCCAAATTAACATTTTCTTCTTTAATTAAATCAGCAAATAAGACTTTAAATCTTTCGATTTCCTTCTTTTTGGCATCAGGATAAATATTTCTAGCGTTAACTATTGCTTTATAAATATGCTTAAATTTAATTACTTTCTGATTATCAAATAAAGCATAGGAAAAAGCATTACCTAGAATGGTTAAACAAATATCAGGATATCTAGCCGCCACTTCATAAACTCGATTATATTCTTCAGTCATTTCAACTAAGAATTTCATAATTCTTCCTTTTAAAAAGTCAGTGTATTCTAATTTGACACCAGTTTGTTTTTCAAATTTTGGATAACTACCCATCATTATTTTAACAGTATCCTCAAGATTAGTCTCTTCAACATCAATTTTTTGAAAACGACGGTTAAAAGCACGGTCTCTTAATATATAAGTCTCATATTCCTCAGTAGTGGTAGCACCCACCATTTTAACATCACCACGATCCAAAGCTGGTTTTAACATATTAGCAAAATCCATATTATTACTTTCACTTTTATTAACTAGTAAATGGATTTCATCAATAAACAAAATAACATCCTTACGAGCTTTTACTTCATTAACTAGAAGTTCAATTCTCTGTTCGATTTGCCCTTCGCTGACAGCTGTTCCCATAATACTGGTAACACTAACTTTATAAAGCTGCATATTTTTCAAAGCATCAGGAACTAAACCCTTTTGAATACGATAGGCAACTCCTTCAACAATAGCAGTTTTACCTATTCCAGGCTTACCTACTAAAATAGCACTTTTATCGGGATTTAACAAAATTAATAAAACTTGTTTTATTTCCTCTTCTCTAGCTATTGCCGGATCAGTAATATATTCTTTAGCAGTATAATTTACACCATATCTTGCAAGCATACTAAAATCATCTTTTTTATCATCTATTTCTAAAATTTCAATCTTATCACTCATAAAGTTCACCTCTTTAATTATATCCTAATTTGCTACGGGCTGCAATTGTTATATTTTTTTGACTTTTCACTTGACTTTAAAGGCTAAGATTATTATAATGATTAAGTAGTAAATGCCTCAATAGCTCAGTTGGTAGAGCACTCGGCTGTTAACCGATAGGTCGTAGGTTCGAGTCCTACATTAGGCGCCATATATTTGGCCAGTTGGTGAAGTGGCTTAACACACTGCCCTTTCACGGCAGCATTCATGGGTTCGAATCCCATACGGGTCACCATTTTTTTATTGCAGATGTAGTACAACGGTTAGTATATGGCCTTGCCAAGGCTAAGATGCCAGTTCGATCCTGGTTACTTG
>CAYTSB010000025.1:0-3113 GCA_964440405.1 uncultured Muribaculaceae bacterium | reverse complement strand
CTGTTAACCGTTAGGTCGTAGGTTCGAGTCCTACTTGAGGCGCCATGTTGTTTATTAACTCAGAATATCTGAGTTTTTTTATTCTAAAAATTAAACATTAGCCATTCTGGTTTAAAAATCATTAAAATTCCCAGAATAAGCATTATTAGTCCCCCAATTAAATGCGAATATTTGGCATATTTATTAGAAATACCTTTAATATGTAAGGTTTTCATCGCAATCGTAAAAATAACAATGTCATCAATCAAGAAGAAAATGATATATAAGAACATATAAATAATATACTCCAAAGCAGTAAGATTATTTAAAGATAACACCTGGGTAAATATTACTGGTAATCCCAAAGAGCATAATAATTCAATAATATTTACTGATATCGCTAATAACATTATTCCCAGTAAAGTCACAATAAATTTTTTATCAATAATAATTTTTTTAACAAAAGTAATAATTTTTTTGCGTTTTTTATCATTAACGACAGTACAGCCATCATCTTTTTTTAAAGCTTTAAAATAATTATAGATGTTAATTCCACCAAAGATAATGGCAAATAAACCAATTCCTATTTTTATATAGTTTACTTTACTAATAAATATAGCTAAATTTAACCAAGATACCATAAATAATAAATATACTAAGCCGGAAGTCATAATAAATGTTAACCCCAGTATCCACATTTTCTTTTTGTCTTTCATGCCGAATAACATTGATATTAAAAATATTAAAATCCACATTGCACACGGGTTAAAGCCATCAACAAAACCAATTACTACAGATAATAAGGGTAAGGAAACATTTTTGGGATTAACTTCTCCTAAAATTGGTAAATTAAAGTTACTAGTAATTTCTTTTTTAACAAGTTCAATATCCTCATTTATTTCAGTAACACCAACATATTCGCCAACTAAATCACGATAATCATTCTCTTCGTAATAACTTACTACATCTTTAATTTTTTGATTAGTGTATTTAGCATAGTACCCAGATATAACTTGATTGCCAATAACTAAAAAAGGAATACCATTTTCTTTGGTTTCTAGCAATTCTTTTACTTCTATAAGGCGATTTTGGTTATTTTGATTATGCCATACTTCATATTTATATAGTTTGATATTATCTTTTTCATTAATATATTCTTGTAGAAATTTCATTTCTTCTTTGCAATGAACGCATTCTTGACCATAAAAAAGGTGGAGATTAATTTCTTTGGCATCTACCATTATAAAAGAAGTAAAAAATAAGATTAAAAATAAAAAAGCTTTTTTCATATACTACTCATTTCTATATTTCTCAATTAGAGATTTAATTTTATCTAGAGGTTGCTCTCCTGTTAAACGATCAAGTTCTTCATTTTTTTTATTAACAAAAATTAAAGTTGGCAATATCTCAACATTATAAGTTTTCACTACTGTTTCATCTTCATCATAGTCCAAAGATTCTATTTCAACATCATTTATAGTTTTTAATTTCTCATCCAAAACAATACAAGAAGGGCACCATAATGAAGATACTTTTATAATTTTCATGCCTATCACCTAATAAAATTATATAATATAATGAAAAAAACGGCAATAAATACCGTTTCAGCTTTTAAATATATTGTAAAAATCTTCTTTGGTTTTAATTAAATTAATTTTTTGCTTTAATTCTTTAGCATTGGGAATTCCTTTTAGATACCAATGAAAGTGAGACTTAATTTGGAGCAAAGCTAATTTTTCATTTTTGTCTTCACAAAGTAATTCAAAATGCTTTTTAACCATAGTTATCTTATCCTGAATTGAAATTTCTTTAGGTTCCAAGCCGTTTTCTAAATAATCTACACACTCTTTAATTAACCAAGGATTACCCAAGACTCCTCTACCGATCATTACGGCATCACAACCAGTTTCATCAAGCATTCTTTTGGCATCGTAGCAGGATTTAATATCACCATTGCCAATAACCGGTATTTTAACTGCTGCTTTAACTTTTTTAATAATATCCCAGTCAGCATTACCACTATACCCCTGACTTCTAGTTCTGCCATGAACAGTAACTGCGTTAGCTCCAGCTTTTTCAATTATTTGAGCTACTTCAACAGCATTAATGCTTTTTTCATCCCAGCCACTTCTGATTTTAACCGTAACTGGCAAGCTAACACTTTCTTTAACTGCTTTGACTATTTCATAAATTTTATCTGGATTTTTCATTAAAGCACTGCCAGCTTGATTTTTAATTGCTACCTTCGGTACAGGGCATCCCATATTAATATCAATAATATCTGGATGCATATGTTTTTCCACAAATTTAGCAGCTACCACAAATGATTTAACATCACTACCAAATATCTGCTGAGCAATTGGTCTTTCTTCATCAGCCATTTTAAGCAAATCTAAAGTCTTAGCGCTTCCATAGACAATGGCCTTATCACTAACCATTTCAGCATAAATAAGACCAGCCCCCATTTTCTTAATAATTTTACGAAAGCTAGTATTAGAAATACCAGCCATGGGAGCTAGAACAATTTGATTTTTAATTTCAACATTGCCAATTTTAAATTTCAATTTCTACCTCGTCACCATTTTGTAAAGCCAAAGCATTGGCATCATCAGTATCAATATGTAATTCTAAATAAGCATTAGCACTTATTTTAAGAAAAGCATAAATAATTTCTTTAACTTCATCTTTTAAAATTCCTTTAGTTCCTGAAATTATCACTTTAATTAAACTATTATTTTGAAGATTATATTTTAAAGCCATTTCTTCGCTCATATGAATATGTCTTTCAGCAATAATAACTCCTTTATCTAAAATAATTGTTCCTAGTGATCCAATTAAAGTTATACCCGGAGTATTATCTATATTGCCGCTCCTTCTAACTGGTGGATTTATCCCTAAATTAATCGCATCAGTTCTGCTGATTTCAACTTGATCATAATCTCTAAATGGTCCTAATACTCTAACTTTTTCTATCATATTCTTTTCAGTTTTAATTATTAAAGTTTCATTACTGGCAAATTCACCTATCTGATTTAAATCATTTTTTTTACTTATATTTTCATGACCAAACAGTTTAAAATATGTTTCTTTAGTTAAATGTGCATGTCTAGCACTAACTCCAACTTTTATTTTCA
>CAYTSB010000024.1:4874-12880 GCA_964440405.1 uncultured Muribaculaceae bacterium | reverse complement strand
GAAATCTGAAACGACAATTACTGGTGGAACAGGAACTTTAACTGATCCCTGGATAGTAGAATAACAAACAAGAATTAATTATAATTCATAGGTATATTTAAAATATGAATGTTTGTGCTATAATAATATACAAGGAATGATGAAATGAAAAGTAACAATGTAGTAAAAGAAATATTAGTTTTTTTAATATCATTAATATTAAGTGCTTTTATATTAATGATGGCTAGTTCAATATTTAAAGGGTTTTATATTGAATCTTTTTGGACAGCTATTGTAACTGCATTAGTAATAGCTAGTTTAAATGCTTTAGTTAAACCTGCTTTAATATATTTAACTTTGCCATTAACAGTTGGAACTTTAGGACTCTTTTATCCAGTAATAAATGTGATAATTTTAAAACTGGCTAGTGTAATAATGGGTAATGGTTTTAGAATAGAAGGATTTCTAGTACCAATAATAATTGCTTTATTTATATCTTTAATGAATTTGATTTTAAACAATTTAATTATTAAACCAATTGTAAGGGGGAATAGAAGATGAATCCAATATTATTTGATTTTGGTTTTATAGAAATTAAATGGTATTCTATTTTAATTTTAGTTGGATTAGTAATTGGGTTTTTAGGTATTACTAAAGAAGGTCAAAGATTTAATATTACTAAAGATTTTTTATTTAATATATGTTTTTGGGCAATAATAGCTGGTTTTATTGGAGCAAGATTATATTATGTTATTTTTAACTGGGAATATTATAGTGCTAATCCTGTTGATATCTTAAAGATATGGGAAGGTGGTTTAGCTATTCATGGCGCTCTAATCGGTGGATTAATAGCTGTTTTAGCATATACTAAAAAGTATAATGTTAGTACAGCTAAATTTACTGATATTATTTTGCCTTTTTTATTGCTAGGTCAGGCGATTGGCAGATGGGGAAATTTCTTTAATAGTGAGGCTCATGGAGCAGCTACTACTTTAGAAAAACTACAATCTTTATATATTCCCAATTTTGTAATTGAGGGAATGTATATTGGTGGTATTTATTATGAACCAACATTCTTTTATGAGTCTATCTGGTGTATTTTAGGTTTTATTGTTCTATTAATTGTAAGAAGGAATAAATATCTTAAAGTAGGTCAATTAACAAGTATTTATTTTATGTGGTATTCAGTAGGTAGATTTTTCATTGAATCAATGCGTACGGATTCATTAATGATCGGCAGCTTTAAAGCAGCTCAAATTCTTTCAATCAGCTTATTCTTAATTGGATTTGTTTGGTTTGTTATCGAATCGCATAAAGGCAAATTTGATAATTTGTATAATGAAATAGGCAGTGAAAGTGATATTAAATTTTAAAGGAGTAAATTATGATATATGATGTGATAATAATTGGTGCTGGGCCCGGAGGAATTAGTGCAGCAGTTTATGCCAAAAGAAGTGGCTTAAGTGTTTTGATAATTGAAAAAGGACTTCCGGGAGGATTAATGAACTATACTAATATAGTTGAAAACTATCCGGGATTTACTAGTATTAGTGGCCCCAATTTAGCTGAAAACTTTAAGCAACAGTTAGATAGTTTAGAAGTTACCCATCTTTGTGATGAAGTAATCAAAATAGAAGAAGGTAATATTAAAAAGGTATTTACTAAAAAAAGTGAATATCAGGCTAAAAAGGTAATTATCGCCATTGGTAGAAGTCCTAAGAAATTAGGATTACCTAATGAAGATAAATTATTTGGCTATGGAATCAGTTATTGTTCTTTATGTGATGCGATGCTTTATCGTAATAAAAATGTTGCAGTTTATGGTGGCGGCAACAGCGCTTTTGAAGAAGGTATCTATTTAGCTAAGTTTGCTAAGAATGTTATTGTTTTAAATAGGGGATTATCCTTAAGAGCAGATAATATTTTACAGAAAAAGATTAAAGAATATCCTAATATACATGTTATTAATGAATGTAAAGTTACTAAACTGAATGGTGAAGACAGACTTGAAAGTATTGAAGTAAATGGTGATGAAATTCTAGATGTTGATGGTTTATTTGTTTATATTGGTTATAGACCAGATACTAAGTTTTTAGAAAATTTAAATATTTGTGATGATTTGGGATATATTCTAGTTGACAAAAATTATGAAACAAATATTAAAGGAATATTTGCAATCGGGGATGTTACTAAAAAAAGTGTTTATCAAATAGTAACAGCAGTCGCCGAAGGAGCAACTGCTGCTATAAATGCTTATACTGAGCTTAATAATAATTAAGCTTTTTTTATTGAAGAAATTCCTAATACTTCTTTATCGGCATCATTTAAATCAAATTCTTCTTTTTTGCAGTTGAAAATAGTAGATCTAACAAGTTTGTTGTTTTCTATATAATAAAAAACGGTAGGATCATTATGATTAATAAAAAAAGTGCCAATCCCGCAGTTTAATATAAAACTGCGGGTATTTTTATAATAATTACCATACATGGTACCACGATTTTGTTCTAAAATATCTAAATAATTTTGAGTAGCTGTTTCTTGATAGATAGTGTCTCCTGAAATAATTATTTTCCCCTTATCATCAAAAATAAAGTAGATGGGTCTAGTAATTAACAAATCAACAAATGGATTGATTTTATTATAATCTTTGGCAATGATGTCTTGACCCGAACCAGTTTTATAAATTGGAATATTTTCGAAAAGGTCTTCTAGTTTTAAAGAGGTATTAAAGAAAGCTCTGCTAGCTACTAAGTAATAAAAATATTTTTCTTTTTCATCAGTCTCTTGCAAATTTATTTCATTAATAAAATTATTATAGTTAAGAAATTTAATTGCTAAAAATCTTTCTCGGTTTTTAACTACACTTTTTTTCATTAATTCTTCGTCTTCTGCATAAAATGCTTCCATAAAAATATATAGTTTTTTTAGTTCAGGGTATCCGTTTAGTTCTTCGCTGTTTTTAATATTTTGTTTTAAGTAGTCATAATACAAATCAAAATTAGGATAGTTTTGAGAATTAAACAATTTATTTAATGCGCTGAAACTAGGTTTTCTTTTTGTCATCAATGTACTAACAAATTGAGAAGCAATAATATTTTCGGCAGAAAATATATAATTCGCAGAATGAGCCGGGAATTTATATATGTTGATATATATGTCATATATATCGCTCATAAATCTTCTGAATCCAACTGTAGATAAAGATTGGTTTACTTTCATTAAAACTTTTTCTGCATCTTCAAAAGCTTTAATCTTATCACTTAAAGATTCGTCGGTTTTATTTATATCAGAATGGTCATAAATAAATGAATGGAGTACTTTTTGAAATTCTTCAGGGCTTTTAAAAAAACAAGTAAATAGTTTTTGGCCTAGTAAAAATTCTAATTGTTCAACTATTTTATAAATAAAATAACCATTTGTGTTTTTATTGTTTTTTATTTTTGGTCTGGGATTGTAATAACGATCATATTTAGTTTCAAGAATAGTGACAATACCTTCATCTAATAAACGGGCTTTTTCACCATAAACAGACATAAAGCCTAAACTATTGGTTTTTAGATTTAAAGATAGGGCATGGAGTAATTCATGAAACAAAGTTTTATTAACATTAAAAGCATCTTTTAAATTGTTAGATAGAATTATCTTTTTTGGTTTGAAATGATATATACCGCTAATATTTTCGGGCAAATCGCCAAAAGTAATTCCGCCAGTTAAAGCAGTACTTATTTTATTCCTTATTTCTTCAGGAGTGAACACATTTGAACAAAATAAATTAAAATCTTTAATAAATTGCTCAATAATTTCTTCTATTGGAGGAATAGTTAAATTGTTTTTATCTGTTTGGGAATTATTGTTAAAAACAACATCAGGGTTTAATTCAATTGGTGAATGCCACTCAACATTAAATAAAGTTTTAATTACTTCTCTTTTAATATTGTAATAATAATAGATATAAAAGATATCATCTTCAGTAATATTATTGTTTTTAAAGTAGATATTAATTAATTTTTCAATAGTATTTTTATTATCTAGATATAATTTATTACTTTCAAAAGGGTCAACATTGATTTCTAACATAATTACCACCAATCTTATTTTATCATAGAACTCGCTTTTTTTATAAAATTATGATAATATTTGGTTGGTGAAAATTGTGGAAAAAGTTTTATCAGTTGCTTATCTTGGTGATGCTGTTTATGAACTTCATATCAGGTCATATTTAATAAGTAAAGGAATTTATGATAATGGCGAATTGCAAAAACAAAGTTTAAATTATGTTAGTGCTCATAGCCAAAGAAAAATTGTGGAAAGTTTAATTAATAATAATATTTTGACTAATGAAGAAAAAGAGCTTTATATTAAAGGTAGAAATGCTAAAGGTGGTAAATCTAAGGCCAGTGACATTATTACTTATAGAATGGCTACTGGATTGGAATATTTATTTGGATATTTCTATTTAAATAATAAGGATGAGCGAATAGAAGAATTAATTAAAAGCATAGTGAGGTTATAATGAGAGTATATGGCAAGAATGTTTTAAAAGAATTAGTAAGTGATCCTGACAAGATTAAGAAAGTATATCTTAAAAATAATGCTGATCAGGATATTTTCAAACTGGTTAAAGATAATAAGTTAAGATATGAAATAGTTACTAGTGAAATTTTAAATCGCTTAGTAGATGGTAATCATCAGGGAATAGTAATTGATGTTAAAGAATATGAATATTGTTCATTTGAAGAAATATTAACATCTGATAGAATAATTATTTTAGATCATTTAAATGATCCTCACAACTTTGGAGCAATTATCAGAACTTGTGAAGCTTTGGGTGTTAAAGGTATTATTATCCCTAAAGATCGCAGCGTCAGTGTTAATGAAACAGTTATTAAAGTTAGCAGTGGTGCAATTAAATATCTTAATATTTATGAGTGTACTAATTTAGTTCAAACGATTAATAAATTAAAAGAACATAATTATTTTGTTTATGGTACTGATTTAAAAGGCAAAGACTATAATGAAGTTAATTATACATCTAAAGCTGCTATTGTAATTGGCAGTGAAGGAAATGGAATGAGCAGATTGGTTAAAGAGTCATGTGATGAAATAATAACAATTCCAATGATTGGTAAAATTAATAGTTTAAATGCCAGTGTGGCCGCCGGAATAATAATCAGCAAAATAGTGAGGTAATAATGGATTATAAAGAAAATAATGATCAAGAGTTAGTTTTAATGGCTAAAGAAGAATCGGTTGAAGCCAAAGATGTTCTATTTGAAAAATATCATTATATAATTGATATTATAATTGGTAAATATGCGAATATTATTAAGCTATTAAGCATAGATTTTACTGATTTATATCAAGAAGCATATATTGGGTTTGCTGATGCCATTAATTCTTATGATGAACATAAAGATTCATCTATTAAAACCTTTATTTCAATTTGTGTGGAAAGAAAAATCCAGACTGCTTTAAAAAAAGCTGGCCGAATTAAAAACAAAATTTTAAATGAGAGTATTTCTTTAGAACATGTTTATAATAATACCGATAATCCTTTAGTTACTTTATTAGGAGATGATAATAAAAATAATCCTTTAGAAAATATTATTGATGATGAAAAAGTAGAGGAACTGGTAAGTAAAATTAAAGAAATTTTATCCGATAATGAATATGAAGTTTATTCTTTATTAGTAAATGGTCTTAATTATCAGGAAATAGCAACTATTTTAGATAAGGAACCAAAGCAAATTGACAACACTATACAAAGAATTAGAAATAAAGTAAAAAAAATTATTGAATAAATTTAAAAATAAGTTATAATTGATAGTACGCGCGCAAAAAAACAAAGGAGAATTTTACAATATGAATTTACTAATCGTTGAGTTAGAAAACAGAATTAAATCAGGATTTGTTAATTATAGTAGCTTAATTGAAATCTTAAAAATAATTGAAGAGATGCTTGATGAAAGCAACCATAAACTTAGTACTATTGAAAAGAAAATACTAGTCAAAATGTTTAAAGATATTCTTGATAATAAAGAACATGATTTAGATCATTCCCGATCTAATGATGCTTGGAGTTATTTTAGAAAAACTAATTCCAGTTCGCTAGAGGATTCTAATTACGAAGTATTAGTCGGTAAGATAAAAACAACATGCAGTGAAAAGAAATATGATTCTAGCAATTTAATTTATCTATTACTATGCTTTAAGAAAAGCTTTAATCAGGTAAGATCATATACCAGAATTGGAGCTAGAGATTTAATAGATATTTATGAATATTTAGAATATCTTAATAGTAATATAGATATGAAGTTGGAAATACCTGGCAAATCATCAACTTTAAAAAAACTTTTTTCAACTAAAAAAAGTGTTGCAAGTAATCAAATAATATGATATAAATAAATAGAACACATCAAAGTGTTTTTATTTTGAATTAATTGAGGTGGATAATGAAAAATGACAGTAAGAGTCTGGGATTTATTAAAGGCTTAAAAAAGGAAATGGTTCAGGTTAAATGGCCAAGCAGTAAGGAAATGGTTAAATATACAGTTGCAACACTAGTATTTGTTATTTTCTTTGGAGGCTACTTTTACTTAATTAACTTCTTATTTGCATTATTAAAGGGGTTGTTTAATTAATGGAAAACGAAAAATTATGGTATGTTGTAAATACCTATAGTGGTCATGAACGAAAAGTTAAAGAAAAACTGGAAATGCGTACTGAATCAATGGGGATGCAAGATCATATTTTCAGAATTATTGTGCCAGAAACTAAAGAAGTAGAAGTTAAAGATGGTGTAAAAAAAGAGAAAATCAAGAAGATGTTTCCAGGATATATTCTAGTTGAAATGATTATGAGTGATGAAGCTTGGTATATTGTTCGTAATACTCCGGGAGTAACTGGATTTATTGGATCATCAGGAAAAGGAGCAAAACCCACACCTTTATTGCCTCAAGAAATAGATCGAATCTTGTCATCAATCGGTATGAGTAGAATCAATGTTGAATCTGAGATTGCCATTGGTGATAAAGTTAATGTTATTGATGGACCATTTAAAGGAATGTTTGGTACTATTGATAATATTGATTTAGAAAACAATCGCTTAACAGTTTTAATTGATTTATTTGGTCAAGAAACACCAGTTGAAGTTGAAGTATTTCAAGTTAGTAAAGTATAAATTACTAACTTTTTTATTTGACTTAATTATAAATGTAGTTTATTATAACTAACTGAATTGAGGTATTTATGAATTTATCAGAACCAGTTAAAAATCTAATTATAAAAAATTTTAGTTCTTACGAAAAAGATATAATAAATTTGTGTGATTCATTTTATTTAAGATGCCAAGCCCAATTATCATTTTTAGATGTTGATGAAAAAATATTGGAAATTATTGTTAATGATATTATATTTAAAGCCTTAAATAAATTTTTAAAAGCTGATTTTGATATAACTAAATTTAGAAAGCAGTTATTTATCACTTTAACGAGAATTTTAAGAATATATTTAAAAGAAGAACTAGATAATGGCATATGTCAAAATCTAATAAGATATATTAATTTTACTTTTTTGGGACTTGAAAATGACAGTGAACTTAAAGCCAATTTGAAACGGTTTTTTGTAAGCATTGTTAGTTTAATTGAAAATTTATCATTTGAAGATTGCCATTTAGTAATTGAAGAGAGTGCATTAAAAACTGTTTTTCAATATTTAATAAAAAACATAGACCCTTTATCTGAAAAAAACATTTTAAATTATTTAGATAATCAATGCTTTCTAGACTGGTTTTGCTTATTTGCTGATAGTTACAATATTGATATAACTTCTTTAGAACTCGAAGATGATTCTTTAAAACCTGAAGATGATTCTTTAGAATTAGATGATAGTACAAAGCTTTACTTAACGGAAATGGGCAATATACCTTTATTATCAAGAGATGAGGAAATAGAACTGGCTAAAAGAAAAGATATTGGTGATGAAGAGGCTAGAAATAAATTAATTGAAGCTAATCTGCGTTTAGTAGT
>CAYTSB010000024.1:0-4864 GCA_964440405.1 uncultured Muribaculaceae bacterium | reverse complement strand
AACACATCACTTTTAGATTTAATTCAAATTGGTAATATTGCTTTAATTGCAGTAGTTGAAAAATTTGATTATACCAAAGGAGTTAAATTTGCATCTTATGCTACTTATCAAATTAGAAGAGATATTAGAAATAGTTTGGCAAAATCCAGTTTAGTTACAGTATCTATTTCCATGAATGAATATATTCAAATTTTTTTAAATATAAAATCTAAATTGGAAAAAACAGCTGATAATGATCCAACTACTGAAATAGTTGCTAAAGAAATGGGTATATCTGTTAAAAAAGCAAATGAAATAGCTTCTGCCATTGATCAAATAAGCTTATTATATTTTGATGCAGAAATTAGCGAAGAAGATGACGAGACTTTTGGAAATTACATTGTGGCACCAAATAATGTGGAAAATGAAGCTTTAGAAAACATTTTAAAAGCAGACATTGCTGAAGCTATCGCTAATTGCGGAATAAGTGAAAGAGATAAAAAAGTTATTAAATTAAGATATGGCTTAGAAGATGGAAAAATGTACACAGATAGAAAAATATCTGCCCTTTTTAAAGTATCTCATCAAGCTATATCTCAAGCACGAAGTAGAAATTTAAAAAAACTAGCATACAATCCCCAGGTATCTAAGTATAAAGATTGGTATTGATAAATCTTAATAATGAGCTAATTAGTAAAAAATTTTGATATAATTGATATATATTTGGTAGGAGTCAAAAATGTTTAATTTAAATTGCTTATCACCTTTAGGTGATGAAGAGACTTTAATTTTATTAAAAAAAGCTTTAGCTGGGGATGAAGAAGCTTTTAACAGTTTAATAATTCATAATGTAGTTTTAATTTATGAAATTATGAAAACAATCAATTATCCTGAGAACAAACAAAAATTAGGCTTTAAATTCGGAATTATAGGAATAATAAGAGGAATTAGTGGTTTTAAATTGGATCAGTTAGAAGATTTTAATAAATATTTTAGTAAGTACATTTTAAAGGAAATTAATTCCTCATTTAAATGCACAATGGATGATCTTTTAGTCATTCTTTCCAATGATGATATGGTTAAAGCTGTTTACGACAGATTTGATATTGACAAAACCGAAGATTTAATTGCTACTTGTGAAAAAGAAAGTATCAAGTGGCATAAAAATTGATAATTAAAAAATATAAGAAAATAAAGTACTTGCAACTCATTAATAGTTGTGTTAATATTTTAACTGCAGTTATATATTTTATATATAGCAGAAAGTGGAAGGGAAAAAGCGGATTTGCCCATACCACTTAGCGAAAATATTTTATAGGTGGTGTTTTTCGTGGCAAAAGAAGTCGTAAAATGAATAAAAATGCAAATACCTGCAGGAAAAGCTACACCAGCTCCACCAGTTGGAACTGCGTTAGGGCCAGCAGGAGTTAATTTACAAGAATTTTGTAGTGCTTTTAATGACGCAACTAAAGACAAAGGAGATACAATTGTACCGGTTGAAATCAAAGTGTATGATGATAGATCTTTTACCTTTATTTTGAAAACTCCACCAGCAGCATTTTTGCTTAAAAAAATAGCAAAAATTACTAAAGCTGGAGCAAAAGGAGCAAATCAAGTCGTTGCAACTATAACTAAAGAAGATTTAAGAAGTGTTGCAGAAATTAAACTACCTGATTTAAACGCATATGATATTGAAGATGCAATGAAAATTTTAGAAGGTACTGCTCGTAATATGGGAATTGCTATTAAAGGTGTTAATGATCAAGAATTATTAGAACAACAAAAAGAAGCTATAGCAAAAGAAGCTGAAATGGCGAAACGCGAACAGGAACTAGCTGAAATGGAAGCAAGTGTCAAAGAATATGAAGAAAATAAAGAAGTAGAACTTGTTGAAGAAAAAGATAATGTTGAAGAACAAAAAGAAAATTAATCCGCTAATAAACCACAATTAGGAGGGAAATATGAAAAGACTAGGTAAAAAATATGTGGAAGCTTCTAAAAAAGTAGATAAGAATATTTACTATAATGTAAAAGAAGCAATTAAATTAGTTAAAGAAACTAGTATAACTAAATTTGACAGCTCAATTGATATCGCAATTAATCTTAATGTTGATTCTAAGAAAACTGATCAACAATTAAGAGGATCGCTAGTACTTCCAAACGGCTCAGGAAAATCACAAAAAGTCTTAGTTATAGCTGATGGCGAAGAAGCTAAAAAAGCTATTCAGGCTGAAGCAGATTTTGTTGGCGGTGAAGAAATGATTGAAAAAATCGAAAAAGAAAACTGGTTTGATTTTGATATCATTGTCGCTACACCAAAAATGATGGCTAAATTGGGAAAAATCGGTAAGATTTTAGGACCTAAAGGTTTAATGCCAAATCCTAAAACCAATACTGTTACACCAAATCCAGAAAAAGTTGTTGCTGATATTAAAAAAGGTATGGTTGAATATAAAACAGATAGTTATGGCAATGTTCATAGCATTATTGGCAAAGTATCTTTTAAAGAATCTGAGTTAGAAGAAAATATAAATCATTTTATTAAGATAATTACTAATTTAAAACCACAAAGTATAAAAGGTGAATTTGTAAAAAACATTTCAATTTCATCTACAATGGGTCCAGGAATTAAAATTGATAAAAATTCTTTTGACTTTTAATCAAAATTAAAATATAATTAATACGAAACAAAGAAGTACCATAGAAAGTAGGGGACAAAGTCTTAATAATCCTACCGAGGGAAAAGTAAAAAAATGTTTTTTTAACTTTCCCCATGGGAAAGTTTTTTAAATATTAAAGGAGGGATATACTTGGCAAGCGAAAAAAATATTTCTTTGAAAAAAGAAACTGTTGGCGAAATTGCTAATAAAATCAAAAATAGTGAATCTGTAGTCATATTCAGCTATCAGGGATTAACGGTCGGTGATATTAATAAATTAAGAAGAGAACTAAAACCGGTTGATGCTGAGGTTAAAGTTTATAAAAACACTTTGACCAAAAGAGCGCTTGATGAACTAAAGATTAATCTAGATGAGTTTATGGAAGGGCCAAATGCAATATTATTTGGTAAAGAATTATTGGAACCAATTAAAATTTTAGCTAAATTTGCAAATGATAATAAAGCTTTAAATATTAGAGTTGGAATTCTAAGTGGTACAGTTAGTGATTTAGATGTTATAAAATCATATGCATCTATACCATCAAGAGATGGTTTACTAACAATGTTCGCAAGTGGCTTATTGCAATATTTAAAAGAATTTGCAATTGGCTTAGATATGATTAGCAAACAAAAAGAAAATCCAAATGAATAAAAAACATTGGTTGGAAAAACCTACCGCCGTTTCAAAGGCAATAATTATAAAGTTTTGTGTATTGCGCAAGACTCTGAAAGTTTAGAAAAATTAGTTGTCTACGAAGATGTCGGAGAGGGCAAAATTTGGGTTAGACCATACGATATGTTTAACAGCCTGGTTGATAGAAACAAATATCCCGATGTTAAACAAAAATATCGTTTTGAGTTAATAGAAAATAAAAGAAAGGATGATATAAATGGCAAAAATAACTAAAGATGATATCATTGCATCTTTAAAAGAAATGACTATTCTTGAAATTAAAGAATTAGTCGATGCAATGAAAGAAGAATTTGGAGTAGATCCAAGTGCAGTAGCAGTTGCAGCAGCACCTGCAGCAGGAGCAGTAGAAGAAGAAAAATCTACTAGAACTGTTGTCTTAAAAGAACCAGGTCAAGCAAAAATTGCAGTTATTAAAGTTATTCGTGAAATCACTGGCCTAGGATTAGTTGAAGCTAAAGGTATTGCTGATAATGGCGGAAACATTAAAGAAAATGTTAAAGTTGAAGAAGCAAACGAAATTAAAGCTAAATTAGAAGAAGCTGGCGCAACAGTTGAATTAGTTTAATATTATGAAAGAGCCTTGGCTCTTTTTTAAATTTGTTATTTTTTATAAAGTATTGTATAATGAATTTGAGAAAGAACAGTTGATTAAAAATGAATAAGATAAAGGTAGGAGATAAATTAACAATACATTGTTATAAGCATAATGGTAAAATTCACCGTACTTGGGATGAAGCAACCGTGTTAGAAATAGATAATGACTTATTAGTTTGTGCAAATTTTAAAACTAAAGTAACGGAAGCAGATGGCAGAACTCACAAAACTAATGAGCCGGCAGTAATGTTTTTTTATAAAAATAAATGGTTTAATATCATCGGTCAGTTAAAAAGTCATGGCTTGTTTTATTATTGTAATATAGCAACTCCTTATTTGATTGATGATAGAATTATAAAATATATTGATTATGATTTGGATTTAAGAGTATTTCCTGATGGTGGGTTTAGAATATTGGACCGTAATGAATATAATTACCATAAAAAATTAATGAATTATCCAGAAGAGATAGATATGATTTTAAAAAGTGAATTAAATGATTTAATAGAAATGAAAAGAAAAGAAATAGGCCCTTTCCAAAAAGGAGTAGTTAGAAATTATTATGAAATTTATAAAGATTTAAAAAAATAGGAATTTTTTTGTAAAGTTGATATATAATATATTGGAATGATTTTGTTTTAGAAAATCATTTTTGTCCTTTAAAAACACATGTTTTTGGTAAAATTGTCCAAAAATATGTAAATTTTTTAAAAAAAGTAAAAAAAAAGTAAAAAATTGTTGACATCGTCAGGCCAATTTGATATATTAATCACGCACATCAAGAAGAAGCAGCATTGAAATGATCTTTGAAAACTAAGTAAAATGTCAATTTTGAGTAGCTAAGATTAAACTTTGTAAAACAAGCTTTAATAAAGTTTTTTTATTGAGAGTTTGATCCTGGCTCAGGATGAACGCTGGCGGCATGCCTAAGACATGCA
>CAYTSB010000023.1:0-14209 GCA_964440405.1 uncultured Muribaculaceae bacterium | reverse complement strand
AGCATTGATACTGTTATTCCCATTTTCAAAACTTACAGTTATCTGACCGTAATCTATTGTTGTTAATACTATTATGTTCCAATTATTATTAAGAATGTTTTAGTTTTTTTAACTATAATAAAACTCCTTACTGTAGTTTTTATTATACTTAAATTTCTAATAAATTGCAATTAATGATATAATTTAAAAGAGGTTAATATGTTTAAATACACATTAGATAATAAAAGATATCATACATTAAATTATTATTATAAAAATAAATATCATCAGAAAGTTTTTAAAGTCAGTTTAAATGCTTTCTTTGATTGCCCTAATAAACCAAGATGCATTTATTGTAGCGAAGGCAGTAAATATTTTGGTTTAGCAAAAGAAATACCTTTAAAAAAACAGTTTGAAAAGCAAGTAGAAATACTAAGCAAAAAATGGAAGAATGCTTTATATATTGGATATTTTCAATCTAATACTAATACTTATGCCCCTTTAGCTATTTTAAAAGAAAAATATGAAGAGATTCTTAGTATTCCTAATGTAGTTGGTTTAAATATTGCTACCAGAAGTGATGCTATTAGTGACGAAGTTTTAGATTATTTAAGCCTATTAAATAAAAAAACAGATTTAACTATTGAATTGGGTCTGCAAAGCATTCATGAAAAAACTTTGCAATTGATAAGAAGAGGACATACTTTAGAAAACTTTGAAGCAATGGTTAAGAAGCTACAAAAAAAGAAGATAAAAGTTATTGTTCATATTATTAACGGTCTTCCCTATGAAACAAAAGAAGATATGTTAGAAACGGTTAAATATCTAAATAAACTGAAAATAGATGGCCTTAAAATTCATATGCTTCATATTGTTAAAGACACTTATTTAAATGACTTATATAGAAAAGAAAAATTTTATATTCTAACTAAAGAAGAATATATTGATATTGTTTGTGACCAATTAGAATTATTGGATTCTAAAATAGTAATCAACCGCATTACTGGAGATCCTAAAATTGATGAATTAGTTGAACCAAAATGGCTAATTAAAAAATTTTCTTTATTAAATGATATTGATAAAGAAATGAAAAAAAGAGATAGTTTTCAAGGAAAACTATCATCTATTTAATTTATTTATTTAATAATTTTAATTCTTTAAAAATATCTTGTGGAACTTTGTTAGTGATATTTCTTCTGTAAGAAACGGTACCACTTAAAACATATTGATCATCATCGGTTAATGGTAACCATGAACCAGTTTCTTTTAAGTCATTTCTACCATTTTCATCTTGCGCTAAGTTTGATAAGTAAGTTTTTGAAGGTTCGCCATAATTCATAACATCAATTAAAACCATATCATTACCATAAATTCTTCTGATTTCTTGTGAATCAAATAATTTTTCACCAACATTTTCAGAAATAGTTGTAGGTAATGCTGGCACACTAGGCTTATTTAAATAATCCATAGAATCTTCTCTTAAAGGTTTGACTTCATCTACACATTTTCTTCTACTAGTAACAGTTTGAGCCATAAAGTTGGCAAAAGTTCTAATAATATAACTTTCTTCTCTTGCAACTGTTACTTTATCTGTAAACATTCTAGATTCACAAATATCAATTACTTCTACCGGCAAACTATAAGATTTTGAAAAATCATAATTTCTAGTGTTGGCATTTGATTGAACAGCAACATCTTTTAATCCTGATAAACTCTTTTGAATCCCGTAATTAGTTAGAGTTAATGAACTTAAACCATTTCCTCTTGCAATAACAGCCAAACTACCGCTTACAAAAGTTAAAATAACTTTTAAAGAACTACGGTCTGCTATTACTTCAACATTTACAGCAGTATTTTCAAATTCTTCTATTGTTTTTAAATGTTCCCCAACAATATTTTGTGCATTCTTGGTTTGACCTTCCATAAAGCTTTGCATAGCTTTTTTGTTTTCATTTGTTAATATTTTCATAATATTACCCCCTTTTTGAAAGTCGATTACTATCCTAGCATAATATATAAAGAAATGCAAGCATTTTTTTAATTTATTTATGTAATCTTTTTTCTAATTTGTAGCATATAATTAATTATCTTGTATTATTTTAAAAAGTATGATACATTTAATCTGGATTTAATTATTAAACTGTTCCTTTCTTTTGAGGCTAATAAGTAATTAATTTAAACCCTAAAAGGAGGTATAGTAATGGAAGACAAGACTATTAAATGTAGCGAATGCCAAGAGGAATTTGTTTTTACTGCTGGAGAGCAAGAATTTTATCAAACCAAAGGATTAAATGATCCAAAAAAATGTAGAGCATGCCGTGACAAATTCAAAGCTGAAAAAGCAAAACAACGTGGCAAAAGAAATTTTAGAAGAGAAAACTAAAATAAAAGAAAATAAAAAGCATTGATTTAAATCAATGCTTTTTTTGTTTATTTAAAAATTTTTAGCATTTTTAAAAAAAATTTAATCTTTCGGATTCCATATTAAACTGAAAATAAAAGAAAATATTAAAACTGCTGTAATTACTCCACCAGTAGTTGAAAACATATTGGTAAACATTCCTAGAATACCATTTTCTTTAAATCCCAAATAACTTGCTTCATATAGTAAATTACCAAAAGATGTAATTGGAATATTTGCTCCGGCATGAGCCAAATTAATTAATTGAGGATATATTCCTATAAAGCCTAAAAATGTTCCCAGTACAACAAAAATGCTAGTTACATGCCCTGCTGAAAGGTTGGTGTTATCTAAAATTAATTGACCAATTAAACAAATTAGTCCTCCTACTAGGAAAGCATAAAATAAAGTCATTATTTCACCTCCAAAGAAACAGCATAACTAACACTGGGAATACTGTCTTTTTGATAAACCATTACTGAATTATGCATTGCTCCGGTACCGACAATTAAAATTTTACGATATTTGCTGGATTTGATTATTTTATTAAATAAAACAAACGGTAAAACAACTGGGCCACTTGCCCCATCATAACAATTTTGATCTTTTTTATAAATTAAAGTACCACTATCCAAATGATTGCTGACTTTTAAATTATATTCCTGTTCCAATAAGATTTTTAATAACTTGCTGCCACTTTCACCAAGATCACCCGTTAAAATTAAATCATAATAGTTTATTTTACGATTAAAATCAGTTAAGTGATCATTAATAACTCTAGCACACGATGGAGCCATAGCTGCCCCTAAATTATAAGGATCTGTTATTTTGTAATCAGTGACTTTACCTAATGTGCCTTCTTTAATTTTAATATTACTTTTTTTATTAGATACTAAAACACTTGCTGCGCCGGTAGCCGTAAAAGTTGACCTTTCCGGTTTAGGACAACCATAAGAATAAGGAAACCTAAATTGTTTTTCAGCATTTAGATTATGAGAACTAGTTATAACAATACTGTTATTTATTAATCCTCCTTCAATAAAATTACTGGCAATAATTATTCCTTCAACAAAAATGGCACAAGCACTATATATTCCTAAAAATGGAATATTGTAATTACGAGCATTATATCCGGTACTAGCAATTTGATTAATTAAGTCTCCACCAATTAATAAATCAATATTATTAGGATTAAACTTATTATTAACTAATAACATGTCTAAAGCCATTTTTTGAAATTTAACCTCAGCTTTTTCAAATGTTTTTTCACCATCATAATAGTCTTTTGCTAAATAATGAAAACCTTTTAATTGTCCTTTGGCTTCTTTTAAACCACCTAAAGTAATATAATCATTTAAATATACCTTAGTATAACTGAAACTAGCCATAAATTATCACCTTTAATAGGGCAAAAAAGAAACCACTAATAACTCCATAGAAAATAACGCTGCCCGCTAATTTAAAAACATTACTTCCAATGCCTGTAATAAGGCCATCTTTTTTATAGTCTAAGACAGCACTAGATATGGAATGAGCAAAGCCAGTAATTGGAACAATTAATCCAGCCTTTAATTTTGTCACCCACTCGTCAAAAAAACCAATACATGTGAATAAAGTTGATAATAATACCAATATAATCATCATCCAGATTATTGATTCTTTATTAGATAGTCCTGATATTCTAGCAATAACAGTTGTAATTAGTTCACCAAACATACAAATTAAACCACCAGCAACAAATGAGATAAAAGCATTTTTTAATTTATTGTTTTTAGTACTTACTTTCTTAACTATTTTATTATATTCTTTAGAACCCATAATAAAACCTCCATTACTATTATGAGAGGTTTTATTAATTTAATACTAACTAGCAATATAATTTTTCATTACTTCCAAAGATTTCTTTTCCATTCTTGAAACCATTACTTGAGTTAAACCTAGATTAAATGCTATTTCACTTTGAGTCATGTCTTTAAAATATCTAGATATAATAATTTCTTTTTCAGGCGAAGGCAAATTATTAACCATATCCTCAACAAAAATTTTATTATCAAAATCAACATTTGGCCCTTTGATAATTTCATATAAAGGTGTTTCGCTATCAACATAGCTTTCATCTAGACTAAGCATTTTAATCGAAGAAGAAACTGCAATATCAACATCGCTTTCATTTATTTCCATAAATAAAGCAATATCTAAATTGGTTGGACAGCGGTTTAATTTATGAGTTAAATATTCTCTTGTTTTTTCTATTTCTTTATATAATCTCAAAGTCTCTTTATTTATTTTTAATGGTTTGTAAGAAGTGGATAGTTTATACATTTCGCCAAAAATATATTCATAAGCATAAGTAGAAAATTGGGCAGTTGTATTTGCTTTATAGTTTTCATATGCTTTTAAAAGGCCAATAACTCCAACTTGATATAAGTCTTCAAAAGGCACATTATAAAACTTTTGGGCACAACTTTTAATTAAGTTTCCATATTTTTGCAACAACAGGTCTTTTTCCATTTATATCTCCATTAATTCAATTGCCACAAGTTCATCTTTGATTATTCTATTTTTCCAGGATAGTGTTAGATTAATATTTTGTGGAACATTGCATAAGTAGACTTCGTCCACTGCTTTTCTTCCATCATTTAAAGCTTCTAATCCAATATCATCTAGCTCATCTAGATATGACAAATTATAAACAATATTTTTAATACCATTTTTTATAATCATTGGAATAAAATAAGTGTTAAAATTAAAAGCAGTATTTTTATTTAAAGATCCAAAAAATCTAATAAATAAAATTCCTTTACGATATTCCATATTATAATTTAACATTTAATCACCTTGTATAAATTAATATAGAAGATATTTATTGTTTTTTAAACAGTTTCGACAAATGATATCAAAAGTTTATTTAGCAATTATTAATTTATATGTATTTTTAGACAACATATATAATATTTGGACATCAAAAACACTTATTTAATTCGTAATCAATTTAGAGTTCATATTTATTGTAGATGATTTTTACAGCATTGTTAAATTTATTCAAATTAATGAATATTAACTTCTAACAACACCATAATAAATATTAGAAAGGACTTTTTTTATGAATGAAAAAATGGAATTAGTTAAACATATTTATAAAGACAGTGAGATGGCCAGTTATACTATAGAAGCATTACTCCAAGATTTAGAAAATAAAGATAATAAAATTAAAAAATTTGCCCAAGAATTATTAAACCGCTATCAAGAATTTTTATTTAAAAGTAGAGATATCCTTGATAGCGAAAGTGAAGAATTACCCGAAAGTGGTATGATAAGTAAAATGGGAGCTCGAATGGGCATTAACAAAGATGTTAGAAATGATAATAGCGACTCTAGTATTGCCGATATGCTAATTAAAGGTATTTCAATGGGAAGTATTGATACCGAAAAGAAAATTAATGATTATAAAGATGTTGTAAATAAAGAAGCTTTAAATTTAGCTAAAACCTTTCTCGATTTTCAAAAACAATCAATTGAAGAATTAAAAGATTATTTATAATTATTTCCAACACATAATAATTTAAAAAATTTAACTAATAAAGTTAAATTTTTTTACAGTAAATTTCATATATAATTTAAAAGTTTATTTTACCAGATGCTAATTCTTTAATATTTCTAATAAACAAATCAATATAATTGGCTTTTTCTACATTTTCTTTAATAGTTAAATTTAAAATTTTAACCTTTTTATTACCATCCATAATTGTTAATTCACCAACAATATCTCCATTTCTAACCGGTGCTTTTAATTTATAAGTTTTAATATCATAAGTATATTTTTTTATTTCATCAGTGTTTTTTAAAAGTTCTGTAGCATTTTCATTAAGAATTAACGTTCCATACTCCTTTTTGCCTTTTTCTATTTTGAGCTTGCCAAGTTCTTCACCGCCATTAATAATTGTATTTAATTTGAAACCATTAAAGCCATAACTTAAAAGACTAACAGTATCAGCACTTCTTTTTTCAGAAGTAGGTACACCCATTACTACACTTACAAATCTAATATTATTTCTAATTCCTGTTGCAGTTAAACAATATAAAGCTGTTGCCGTATAGCCAGTTTTAAGTCCATCTATTCCTTCATAAAAACGTACTAGTTTATTTGTATTTACAAGCCAAGTTTTACTACCATTCGGTTTGTTAAAATATTCTTCATAAATACTCGTATATTTTAAAATTGTTGGATGGTTTAAAAGTTCAACAGCCATTATTGCCATATCATAAGCAGATGAATAATGATCTTTAGCATCTAACCCATGCGAATTAACAAAATGAGTGTTTTTTAATCCTAACTTTTTAGCTTTTATATTCATCAAATCAACAAAAGCACTTTCGCTACCAGCAATTTTTTCTGCTAAAGCTACAACCGCATCATTTCCAGAAGCAATAGCTATTCCTTTTAATAGTTCTTCAACTTTAACATTACTGCCCTCGTCTAAAAATATTTGGCTACCACCCATACCAGAAGCATTTTTACTGATCAAGACTAAATCAGATAATTTTAGCCTGCCACTATCTATTTCTTCCATGATTAAAAGCATGCTCATAACTTTCGTCATTGAAGCTGGAGATAATTTTTCATGGGTATTTTTTTCATATAGAATCGTCTTCGTTGTTGGTTCAATTAAAATAGCACTTTTTGAATTGGGAGCCAGATCATCTAAAGCTTTAACTGGTAAGATTATAGATAAAAGAAAAATTAAAAATAAAATCTTTTTCATACATCACCTACTTAATTATATTGATTCAAACAGTAAAAATACCAATTAGAAAAAGAAAAGTATTAAGTAGTCTAGAAAAATATTCTAAACTTTTTAAAAAGCAGTGCTATTAATGAAATAAAATTGATTATAATATTTAATAACATGTTATCACTAGTATTAGGATTGACGATTTCTTCTTTTTTATCTTCAGGAATTTTTTCATCAGGTTCTTTTTCGTCTTCATCATCAGAAATCTCTTCATCCGGCTCTTCAGAAATAAGTTTTGTCCCATTAATAACTATTTCATTTTCTTCTAAAATGTTTTCATCAACAATAAATTCTTCACGATAAAGCTCTTCATCATTAAAAGTATTCTCTTGGACAATGAGATATTTACCATAATTTAAATCAACTCTACATATGCCCATTTCATTAGTTAAACAATTTTTTACTAAATTATTATTTTCATCATAGATATTAAAATTAATGTTTTCTTCTAATACATTATCAAAAAGCTTCTTTATTTTTAAACTAGTTTTAATTGGCAAATTAGTTAAGGTTAAATTAATAGTTCCGCTGTGAGGAACTATAACTTCTTTAGTTTCTTCTTTTTTATAGCCTATAATAAAGTTTTCTTGTTCAATTTTATATAAACCACTGATTAAATTTCTAGATAATCCAATATTTTCTTCATTAATAATAATAGTATCAATCAATTCATCATTTTGATAAATATTAAATTTAATATTATGATAATTTAAATCTGTTCCAACCATTTTCACTTTAATATTGGCTCCCAAAACTGAAAGTTCAACAACAGTTATTTTTCCGCTTATTTTATTTCTTAATTGAACTATCCCCAAGCCGGAAAGTTCTCCCGCTTTTATTAGTAAATTGTCATTTTCTATTTTAGCACTAACCATAATACCAGTAACAACTTCGTAATTATCAAGTATTTGATTGATATCTTTTAAAATTAATTCTTCATTGGTTAAAACATCGAATTTAGTAGCACCAAAATCTGGTTTTAATTCACTTCCTTGAACAATTATTGGCGTTAAAAATAAAAAAAATGCTAATATATATTTTTTCATAAAAACCTCCCTTCTATTTATATATTAGCCACTTTTTAATATTTTCCTTTAAAAAAAAATAATTTTTTCAAATTATTTTTCAGCTTTTTTTTCTGGTTTTGGTAAAGCTTCTTTTCTTGATAAATTTAGTCTTCCTTTATTATCAACTCCTAAAGATTTAACTAAAATTTTATCACCAACTTTAACTATGTCACTAGTTTTTTCTACTCTTTCATGGGCCAGTTGTGAAATATGAACTAATCCTTCACAACCTTCCCACAACTCAACAAAGCAGCCAAAATCTTCAACTTTAACAACTTTACCTTCGTAAACTTTGCCAGTTTCAACTTCTCTTACAATGTTTTCAATCATTTTAATTGTTTTATCAATTATTTCATAATCAGTATGATAAACTATTACTCTACCATCATCTTCAATATCAACCTTAACTGCATCTTTATCATTAACTGTTTTAACATTACTGCATTCCAGAATAATCTTTGTAATCATTTCTCCACCACGACCAATAACATCTTTAATCTTATCTGGTGAAATGGTAATCTGTCTAATTTTAGGTGCATAAGGACTTAATGTTTCTCGAGGTACCGGAATAACATTTTCCATAACATCAAGAATTTTCATACGAGCTTTATACGCTTCACTTAAAGCTTCTTTTAAGATTTTATAAGTTACGCCTTTAATTTTAATATCCATTTGTAAAGCAGTTATTCCTGCTCTAGTTCCTGCTACTTTAAAGTCCATATCACCCATATGATCTTCTAAACCTTGAATATCAGTTAAAATAGTATATTTACTGCCATTAGTGATAAGACCCATAGCAATTCCTGCTACCGGAGCTTTAATTGGTACTCCTGCTGCCATTAAACTTAAACATCCAGCACAGATACTTGCCTGACTTGATGAGCCATTACTTTCCAAAACTTCACTTACTACTCTAATAGTATAAGGAAATTCTTCTTCATTTGGTATTACCTGTAATAAAGCTCTTTCACCTAAAGCGCCATGACCAATTTCTCTTCTTCCTGGAGCTCCATATCTACCAGTTTCACCAACTGAAAAAGATGGAAAGTTATAATGTAGCATAAATCTTTTCGTATCTTCTAATCCTAAACCATCTAAAATCTGATGTTCGCCAATTGCTCCTAAAGTTGTTGTTGCCAATGCTTGAGTCTGACCTCTTGTAAATAGCGCTGAACCATGAGTTCTGGGTAGTAAATCAATATTAGCATCAAGCGGTCTGATTTCATCAATTTTTCGACCGTCGGGTCTAATTTTTTTATCAGTAATTAGTTTTCTTACTTCATTAGCTTCCACTTCATTAACTAGTCTGGTTACACAATTGATTTTTGTTCCTAAATCTTCATCTTTGCTGAATTTTTCTTTAAAATGTTCAATTGTATTCAATTTTACTTCATCAATCTTAGCATATTTCTCTAATTTTTCTTTAATTTGAATTGCTTTTAGCATATCTTTAGTTGCATAATCTTCAACCATTCCTCTAATTTCATCAGGAATATTAGCAAGCTCAACGGCAATTTTTTCCTGTCCAATTTCATTAATAATTTCCTCTTGAAATTTAACTAATTTTTTAATTGCTTCATGTCCAAATTCAATTGCAGAAAGCATTTCTTTTTCACTAATTTCCTTAGCTCCGGCTTCAACCATATTAACTGCTTCATAAGTACCAGCCAAAGTTAAAGTTAAGCTAGTTTGTTCCATTTCTAGAGCATTAGGATTGATAATAAAATCTTTACCAATTTTACCAACTATTACTCCTGCTACTGGACCATCAAATGGAATGTTAGAAATTGACAAAGCTAAAGATGATCCTAATAACGCTGTCATTTCTGGTGTATTATTTTGATCAACTGATAAAACAGTGTTAATAACTTGAACTTCATTTCTAAAATTTTCACTAAATAACGGCCTTATGGGGCGATCAATTAACCTTGCTGTTAATGTCGCAACATCACTAGGACGACCCTCTCTTTTAATAAATCCGCCAGGGATTTTTCCTACTGAGTATAATTTTTCATTATAAACAACTGTCAATGGAAAAAAATCAGCAGTAATTGGTGTTTTGCCCATAACACAAACTGATAATACAACTGTATCACCATATCTAACCAAAACACTACCATTAGTTTGTTTAGCTAGTTCTCCTTGTTCTACTATTATCTTTTTTCCATAAAAATTTAATTCAAATATTCTTTTTTCCATAATTTTACCTCTCTATTTTAAAATAAAAAGACACTTAAAATAAAAGTGCCTATTTTCTTAAATTCAATTTGTCAATTAGTTTACGATAACTAACAACATCATTTTCCTTTAAATAATCTAAAAGACTACGTCTTTTACCTACTTTTTTAAGCAAACCTCTTTTTGAATGATAATCGTGTTTATGTTCATTTAAATGTGTTGTTAAATCATTAATCTCTTTTGTTAATAAAGCAATTTGTACATCAGTATTACCTGTATCAGCAGGTCCCTTAGCAAATTCCTTTACTATCTTTGCTTTTTCTTCTTTAGATAAAGCCATTTTGTTCCCTCCAATTTCTATAATCCGTTTAATCCTAGCTAAAATTCGGAAAGATATAAATTTAAGCCAAGAAAAAACTTCTTAATACATTATATATAAAAACAAGTAAAATAGCAAGTAAATTTAAATAAACTTGTAAAATAGCAAGAATTTGGTAAAATAATACTAAGGTGATTATATGACAGTAGTAATATTGTGTATTAAAATTTTTCTAGCGAGGATTTTAGATGTTTCAATTGGAACAGTGAGAATGATTCTAGTTGTTAAAAACAAAAAACTGTATGCTTCTCTTTGTGCTTTTATTGAAGTATTTATCTGGTTTTTAATAGCTAGGGAAGCTTTAAAAACTGATTTAACTACTATTTTTATACCAATTTCTTATTCAGCTGGGTTTGCTACCGGGACTTTTATTGGGGCTTTTATTTCTGATAGATTTATTGATGGCGTTGTTGGAGTTCAATTTATTACTTCAAAAAATACCAGTGAAATGATTAATGTTATTAGAAACAAAGGATTTGCAGTATCAATTATTCCTCTAAAAGAGGAAGATGATCGTGAACACAAAGAAATGTTATATATTCAATTAAATAAATCTAAATTAAGAGGTTTAAATACTATTTTAAAAGATTTAGATAACAAAGGATTTATTATTATTAGTGAAACTAAAAGTGTAGTTAACGGCTTCTTAAAATAGAAGCTTTTTTAAACATGTTTTTTAAGTCCTCTTTTCTTAAAATAATATTTTCTTAAAATATCTATAGGAATAACTGTGGAAGATAACCCCACTATTATTAATAGTTCTTTTACTGATAATCCATAAGATCTAAATGTTTCTCCCCCATAATAAATTAAATATAATTGAACAATAATAATTAATGAAATAATAAAAATAAATAGTTTATTCTTTTTAATATTAGCCAGTAAATTTAATCTTTCGGTTCGAGCATTAAAAGCATTAAAAATATCAATAAAAATAAATAGTGCAAAATAAGCAGTCATTATATATTTATAATCAAGATCATATCTAATTAAATTTCTTAAAAAAGGAAGTTTAAGAAATAAAATACATAATAAAGCTGAATAAAGTCCAGTCACAACAATTTCTGAATACATATATTTATTAATGATAAATTCATCTTTAGCTTTAGGATATTCATTCATATATTCTAGAAGCGGAGCTTCACTGGAAAAAGCTATTCCGGCTAAAGTATCCATAATCATATTAAGCCATAACATTTGAACAATAGTAATTGGTGTATTAATCCCAATAAAAGGTCCAATAATTGAAACTCCTAAAGCACACATATTAACTGTCAACTGAAATATTATAAATTTTCTAATACTTTTAAATATTGTTCTGCCAAATAAAATCGCTTTACTTATTGACAAGAAATTATCATCAAGGATAACAATATCAGCAGCTTCCTTTGAGACCTCTGTTCCACTACCCATAGCAAAGCCAACATCGGCTTTTTTTAAAGCGGGGGCATCATTAACCCCGTCTCCTGTCATTCCAACTACCAGGTTTAATTCCTGACCAATAGTTACCAGTCTACTTTTATCACTAGGTAATGCTCTAGCCACAATTTTAATTTTAGAATAAATATTTTTTAAATCTAAATCACTCATTTTTTTCAATTCATCGCTGGTTAAAACAAGATCATCATTATTTTTAATTAAATTAATTTCTTTGCCAATGGCAATTGCTGTTTCTTTGGCATCACCAGTAATCATTATTGTCTGGATATGAGCACTATTAACTAAATTAATTGCTTCACATGTTTCACTTCTAATATCATCTTTAATTAAAATAATTCCTACTAAAACTAAATTTCTAAACTCAACATTTCTTGTTTCCTTATCCTTAATTGCCAAAACTAAAACTCTAATTCCCTCTTTAGTATACTTATCAATTAATGATAAAATATTTTTTTTATCAAGAATCGCTACTTTTCTACCAAAATTATCATAATAAGAATTACAGTAGGGCATTATCTTTTCGCTAGCACCTTTAATTAATATTAAATCATTATTTATTTCAGTTAAAGAGTATTTATCTTTACTGTCAAAAGGTATAACATTGGTTTTAATTATCTTTGAATCAAAATTACTATTAATATAGTTAAGCAAAGCCCTATCCGTAATATTACCTCCAATAGCAATATGTTTGTCGTTATAAACACTGGCATTATTATATAAAATAGATTTTTCTACTATTTCATAAAGTTTTTTATTTCTTTTTAAATTATCTAAGGATTTATAATGAACTAAATCACCAGCAATAAAATTGATTACTTCTAGTTTACCTTTAGTAAGAGTTCCGGTTTTATCAGTTAATAAAACATTAATGCTGCCTGCTGTTTCTATTCCCACCAATTTTCTTACTAAAACATTATCTTTAAGCAGTTTTTTCATATTAGTTGATAATACCAGAGTAATCATCATAGGAAGGCCTTCCGGTACTGCTACAACAATAATAGTTACACTAAGAGTTAAGGCATACAAAATATGACCAAACATAACTTTATAATTAGTAACAGTTGCTATTATTAAACCTAAATCAAAATGATTGTTAATAACAATAACTGAAAATAAATAAGAAATAGATACTAAAATAGCGCCGATATAACCAAATCTACTAATTATTTTAGCCAGTCCTCTTAATTTAAGTTTAAGGGGACTTTCTGGCTCTCTACTTTGTAATTCTTTGGCAAGTGTCCCATAAATGGTTTTTTCTCCCACAGCAGATGCTAACATTATTCCTTCCCTGGAATAAACAACAGTTCCTCTATAAAGTTTATTTTCATCACTGGGAATATCACGAATGTTTTTTAAGGGTTTTTTATTTTTTTCTTTAGCTTCCCCATTTAATGTTGATTCATCCACACTAATTATTCCTTCAATTAAATAGCCATCAGCAGGAATCATATCGCCGGCATTTAAAATAATAATGTCATCTTTAACTACTTCATCTAACATTATTTCAATAATCTGATTATTTCTTTTGACTTTAGTTTTTATTTTAGAAGATTCTGCCTGAAGTCTGGCAAATGCTTTTTCGCTACCATATTCACTGATACTTGATACTAAAGAAGCAATTAAAATAGCAACAACAATTCCAATTGTTTCAAACCAATCAAAATCTTGAAATAAAAAAACCACTTTTATTCCTAAAGCAATTAATAAGATTTTTATAATAGGATCTCCCAAAGATTCCAAAAATAATTTTAATAAAGTATGTCGTTTTTCCTTTTTTAATTCATTACTGCCATATCTTTTACGATTTAAAGCAACTTCCTTATCTGTAAGCCCTTTGATATTCATTTTGTCCTCCTAAAGAAATATATGAGGACAAGTTATATTTAAGAATTAAAAAATAATACTATTATAGTATTATTTTCTTAATTGTAATCTCAACCGCACCACTTAATATTTATTAAATAATATCATA
>CAYTSB010000022.1:0-14481 GCA_964440405.1 uncultured Muribaculaceae bacterium | reverse complement strand
GTTCAAAGAAATTTCACTAATCAAAAAGGTGAAAGAGAAGCTGACTTTATTAATTGTGTTGCATGGCGTCGTCAAGCTGAAAACATTTCTAAATATTGTACAAAAGGGACTCAAGTCGCTGCAGAAGGAAGAATTCAAACCAGAAGTTATGATGCTCAGGATGGAACAAAAAAATATGTTACAGAAGTTATCTGTGACAATGTAACATTTCTAAGTTCAAAAAGCAGTAATCAAGGTGCATACGAACCAAATAGTTTGCCGCCAATTGATGAGTCAAACAGTGATGTGATTGAATCAACTAATTTAAATGATGATCCTTTTAAAGATTTTGGAGAAGAAGTGATTTTATCAGATGATGACCTACCATTTTAAAAAAAGGAGGAAAAACAATGGCAGAATTTTATCGTAAAAAGAAAAAAGTATGTCAAATGTGTTTAGGCAAACCAGTAGATTATAAAGATGTAATGATTGTTTCAAAATATATTAATGATAAGGGCAAAATAATGCCTCGTAGAATGACTGGTGCATGCGCTAAACATCAAAGACATATTGCAAATCAAATAAAAAGAGCTAGATTTATGGCTTTAATACCTTATGTTAAATAAGGTTTTTTTATGCTATAGTTTAATAATATGTTATAAGATTGTTAAATAAGCTAAAATATTGTATAATAATTCTATGAAGATAAGAAAAAAGATAATAATCACAATAACGTTTGTCATAGCAATAATGTTAGTTATTGGTTTTTCTTATGCTAAATTTGTCAAAATGGATGTAAGTGGTAATAAAGCAAAAAACACGATAATGGGTAATACTATTTCTGGATCAGAAATAACCGAAGGATTTATAGCAACTTATGATGAGGGAGATAACTTTATAGACACTGAAGAAATAGCACCCAGTTATCAAGATATAAGAAAATTTAAAGTGGCAACTGATTATAATGCTGAGCAATATATAACAATATGGTTAATGTCAGCAGTAAATACTTCCGGTGGTAATTATGCGCTATATAATTGCAATGAAGCAAACTATACAAATGCAACTTATTCTAATGTAGCAAGTAACTGCACAAAAATAAGTGCCGCATCAGACACGCTTCCCAGTGCTGGAATTACAAAACAAATTCACACAGCAGCAAAGTTAACATTGGCCGCAAAGGGAACAAACTATTATGTTTTAACAACGAATACAATATCATCAAGTTATACATTTAAAGGAGTTGTTTTAGTAAAAAAATACACTCCAACCCTAGCAGAAGCAATCTTAGAATCTTATTCACCAGTCAGTGACACTATATCAAGCACTTATGTAAGTAGTGCAAGTGGAATAAATTTTAGTGAAATAAGCAGACCGACCAACGGGCAGGGATTATATATAAATAATAAAGCGAATGTGGCAGGAGATCCAACCGTGGGTACAATTAAATATTTTAGGGGCGGAACATTTTGTTATATTGCTGGAGATTATGTGCCGCGCAATGAGGAAAGCTGTACTAGCCTTGGAGGTACTTGGAATTCAACTAATTATACTTGTTCAATAAATACCTCTCAAAGCATATGCCAAGCTGCTGGCGGAACATTTTATGAACTCAAAAACAATGTTATGTTTGCTGGCTTTGCTTGGAGAGTAACTAGAATTAACGCTGATGGTAGTGTGCGCATGATTTATAATGGGACCAGTACTATTGCAACGGGAGTAGAAACAATCCTTAGTGGAGCTTACGTAGCCTATAATTCAGTTTATGAAGATAATGCTTATGTTGGGTATATGTTTGGTACACCAAATTCTGCAACTTACGCTTTAACTCATGCTAATAATAATAACAGCACAATCAAAACGACAGTGGATAATTGGTATGTAAGTAATTTAACATCATACGCAAATAAACTTACTACTGCGGGATTTTGTGGAGATCGAGTTTTATCTAGTGGTACAGGAATTAAATTAGTCACTACTTTTTATGCTCCGCAAGTTAGAACAGCGACTAATAAGACCCCCACATTCAACTGTCCTCAAACCAATGATATATATACATTGACTACTGCTAGTGTTGGCAACAAAAAATTAACATATCCAATTGCGCTTTTATCAGTTGATGACGCCGTATATGCTGGATCTATATATTTTGGTACTCAGAATTTCGGCTTTTATTTAGGAAATTCTAATTTTTGGCTTATGGGAGCATCAGCTCTATATTCTGAAAAAGCCTATGCCTTTTATCTACAGCATGGTTTTCTTGCAGATGAACTTGCTCCTCGCGCTTATCAATTTGGAGCTCGACCTGTTATTGATCTAAAAGCTGATATTAAAGTGTCTTCCGGAACAGGGACTTTAACTGATCCATGGATTATTTCCTAGACAATCGTTTCTATAACAAGATTGTCTATTTTTTTTGTCCGTGGTATAATAATTATTGCTAGGAGTGATTCTATGGTTAATTATGAAAGAATTGTTAGAAGAATAAAAAAGAGCGATAACATCTTCGTAATGGGTCATAAGAATATTGATCTTGATTCTTTAGGAACATGTCTGGCAGTTTATGATTTATGTGACGAATATAAAAAAAAGAGCTTTATAGTAATTGATGATGTTAAATTCGACAATGGTATTAAAAAAGCTTTAGAATTTATTAAACTAAATTACCGAGTAAAGATTGGTAAATCATCGGAATTTAAAGATAAAATTAAAAAGAATAGTCTTTTAATTATTGTTGATACCTATAGTGAAAAGAGGAGTCAAGCTCCTAAATTATATAATATAATTCCTAACAGTTTATTTATTGATCACCACTTATTTGGAATTCCAATTAATGAGGATTATTTTATTGATTCTAAAGTATCTAGTACTTGTGAAATAATGACTCATTTGTTTTTAAGAAGAAAAATGAAAATAAATAAATATGTTGCAACTGTAATGCTAGCAGGCATTGATATTGATACTAATAATTTTAGTATTAAGACTGGCCACAAAACACATGAAGCATGCGCCTTTTTGATTAAATGCGGTGCGGGGGTGAATACAGCTAATGGTTTTAGTAGAACTAAACTGGAAGATTATATTAAAATTCAAAAAATAGTATTTAAGACTGAATTTTATAAAAAGAAATATGCAATAGTTTTTGGCAATAAAGACACCATTTATGAAAGAAAGGAATTAGCAATGATTTCAGATACTTTAACTTTATTTAATAATGTTGAAGCTTCTTTTGCAATTGGCTATATTGATAAAAACATTATTGGGATAAGTGCTAGAAGTCTAGAAAAAGATGTTGAAATTATTATGGCTAAATTTGGTGGCGGAGGGCACAAAAATAATGCTGCTTGCCAAATAGAAAATAAGACGTTTAAAGAAGTTGAAAAAATGATTAAAGGAGAATTGTAATGAAAGTAATATTGTTAACTGATGTACCGAAACAAGGTAAAAAGAACGCAGTAATAAATGTGAGTGATGGCTATGCCAAAAACTATTTATTAAAAAACAATTTAGCAGTTATTGCTGATCAAACATCTTTGCGTAATCTTGATAAAACTATTGAAAGACAAAAAAGCACTGAAGAGGAAACAATTAAAGAACAGACTTTAATTAAAGATAAACTGGAAAAAGAGAAACTTGAATTTAAAGTCAAAGTCGGTAAGGAAGATAAAGTATTCGGATGCATATCATCAAAACAAATTGTCGAATTATTGAATAATATAGGTTATAATATAAAAAAAGAAATGGTTGTAATTGATAATCCTTTATCATCATTAGGAACTCACAGAGTAAAAATAGTGTTACACAAAAAGGTAATCGCAGCCATAGAAATAAAATTAATAAAATAGGAAGTGATATTTATGGCTTCAAGAAAAGTGCCACAAAATGTAGAAGCAGAAATGGCGGTGTTAGGATCAGTTTTTCTTACTGATTCAGCCAAAGATAAGGTTTGTGAAGAATTAACCACAAATATGTTTTATCTTGAGGCTCATAAAAAAATATTTGAAGCTATTTGTGACTTATATGAAGAGGGAATACCTTTAGATATTACTACAATGAAAGAAAAACTGGAAAAGAAAAAGTATTTAACTTTAGCGGGTGGTATTGATTATTTAAGTGAAGTAATTGATTCAGTGGCAACTGCCAGTAATATCGATTACTATATTAATATAGTAAGAGAAAAAGCAGTATTAAGAAACTTAATTGAAGTCTCGACTGATATTATTACTGATGCTTATGAATCAGCAGATGCCTTGAATGATATTTTAGATAAAGCTGATAAGGATTTTACCAATGTTATTAAAAGCCGTAAAACTGGTGAATTTGTTAAGATTGGTGAAGTAATCAGAAAAGTTCAAGATAATTTAGAAAGATTAGCTAAAAACAAAAGTGATATTACTGGTCTCCCTACCGGATTTTATGCTTTAGATAAAATTACCAGTGGTCTTCAACCAAACGATTTAATTATTTTAGCAGCTAGACCCGCAATGGGAAAAAGTGCTTTAGGATTAAATATCGCTACTAATGTTGCTTTAAATTGTAATAAAGGCGTAGCAATATTCAGTATGGAAATGGGCGCTGAACAATTAGTTCAAAGAATGATTGCTTCTGCTGGCGGTATTGATTTAAATAAACTTAGAACCGGGCGCCTGGAACATAACGATTGGAAAAAAATTAATGAAGCAATGAGTGAACTGGGAGATGCTAAATTATATATTGAGGATGCATCAGGAATGACTATTTCTGAAATAAGAGCTAAATGTAGAAGACTTGCCAACAGTGCGGATGGATTATCTTTAGTGGTTATTGACTACTTGCAGCTTATTGCCGGAAGTGCCAGATATGCTGGACAAAGGCAGCAAGAAGTTTCAGAAATATCTCGTTCTTTAAAAACATTGGCAATGGAACTGCATATTCCAATTATTGCATTAGCTCAATTATCTAGAAGCCCTGAATTAAGAGAAAACAAAAGGCCAAATCTTAGTGACTTAAGAGAAAGTGGATCAATTGAGCAAGATGCTGATATTGTTACATTCTTGTATCGAGATGATTATTATAACAAACAAAATGAAGCATCTAATAATTCAGTTACAGAACTTATTATCGGTAAACATCGTAATGGTAGTACGGGAACCATTGAATTACTATTTGAAAAAAACATGAGTAATTTTAGAAATTATTTAAAAGCAGAAGAAGAAAATTAAGGAGAAATTAAGATAAAATGTCATTTAAAAACATTATAAAAATAACTATATTTACCATTTTAGTTTCATCTTTGGTATTGTTTGTTGGATTTACTCATGAAGAAAAGACAACTCCTCAAACTGTATATCAGGTTTATTTAGATGGCGAAAAAATAGGACTTATATACAATAAAGACGAATTATTTAATTTAATAAATCAAGAAAGCGCAGCAATTAAAAGTAAATATCAAGTAGAGCAGGTTTATCCCCCAAATGGATTGGAAGCAAAGCAGTATATTACTTATAATGAAAATGTTATGAATGTTAGAGAACTGTATGAAATTATCAAAGAGAAAAAACCTTTTACAGTTAATGCTAATAAAATAACTATTAAGGATCTTGATAATAATGTTAAAACTATTTATGCTTTAAAAGGCGAATATTTTACTGAAGCATTAAATAATATTATTCATGTTTTTGTTGGTAAAGAAAAATATATATCATTTATTAATGATACTCAAGCCGAAATAGTAGATACTGGATCTTTATTAGAATCTATTTATTTTGATGAAACAATTACTATGAAAAAAACTTATGTTAGTACGAATGAAGCGATTTTTACATCTGCTGATGAAATAAGTCAGTATCTTTTATTTAGTACAACAGAAAAACAGAAAACATATGTTGTAAGAGCAGGAGAAGATATTGAAACAATTGCTGAAAATAATCAGTTGAACCCGGAAGAATTTTTAATTGCTAATCCATCATTTACTAGCGTTGATCAATTATTATCCCCTGGCCAAATTGTTAATATTGGCCTTATTAAACCAGTATTGAATTTAATTTATGAAGAACATGTTGTTGAAGATCAAGAAAGTCTTTACGAAACTGAAATTCAATATGATGCGACTTTAGCTCCGGGAGTAAAATATACTAAACAAGAAGGAGTTAATGGTATTGATAGAATTTCTAAAAAAATAATTGTTAAAAATGGTGATCCTCAGGAAATCTTCATGGTTAGTGAAGAAGAGATTAAACCAACAATATCTAAAATAATTGTTAGAAGTACATCAGTAAGTAGTAATTATGATGACAATTCCGCTTGGGCGTGGCCAACTCTTAGACCATATACGATTAGTAGTCGTTATGGTGAATGGCGTTGGGGAGAACAACATAGGGGCGTAGATATTGTTGTTAGAAAAGGATTTGGTTCACCAATCTATGCTGTGGCAGCTGGAACCGTTACTTTTGCTGGATGGCAAGGAAACGGTGGCTATGTAATTAACATCGATCATGGCAATGGCTATTTTAGTGAATACGGTCACTTAAGCGACATTTATGTTAAGTTAGGAGAAGTAGTTAAAAGAAAAGATACAATTGGTGCGATGGGTAAATCTGGTGTTGTTACCGGGACTCATCTCCATTTAGGAATGTGGGTAGGTAAACCATGGGTAAAAGGCTCTTACACGATTAACCCTTTAACGAAATATAAATAATGAAAATATCAGTTTTAGCAAGTGGTTCTTCAGGGAACTCTACTTATGTAGAAACATCTAAATATAAAATATTAATTGATTTAGGAATGAGTATTAGATACATTAATGAAGCATTAGTTGATTTTAATGTTTCTATTGAAGACATTGATTATATTTTAATTACTCATCTTCATGAAGATCATACAAGAACTATCAGCAGCTTTTCTAAAAATAAAAAGGCGACTTTTTTAATAACGAGTAAAATGTATAAGGAATTAATGAAAAAAAACAGTGAATTAAATTATCAGATATATGACAATAGTATAAATCTTGATAATTTAAATATTTTAGCAATTAATACAAGTCATGATAGCGTTGATGCCAGAGGTTTTGTTATCAGTGAAAATGGATCTTCTTTGGTATATATTACTGATACTGGATATTTAAATACCAAGTATTTTGATACCTTAAAAGATAAGAATTTATATATAATGGAAAGTAATCATGATCCAATTAAATTAAGAGAAGGCAAATATCCTTTATATTTGCAAAGAAGAATTTTGAGTGATCGTGGACACTTGTCTAATGAATTATCAGCAACTTATTTATCAAAATTAATTGGACCTAATACTAGAAAAGTTATTCTTGCTCATTTAAGTAAGGAAAATAATACTGAAGATATCGCTCTTGAAACATTTAAAAACAAAATGTTGGAAAATAATATTGATTTTGAAAATGTTGTTTGTGCTAGGCCTAATGAAAAAACAGAGGTAGTTAATATATGATTAGAATAATTTGTGTTGGTAAATTAAAAGAAGATTATTTAAATAATTTAGTTCAAGATTATTTAAAAAGAATTAGTAAATATCATAAAATTACAATTCATGAAATAAAAGATTCTAACTCTAAAGAGGAAACTAAAAAGATAATTCAGTCACTAGATAAAAAGGATTATAATATTTTATTACATATAAATGGCGAAATGATTACTTCCAATGAACTGGCTTCTAAATTAAAAAAGTTATTTATATTTAATTCCAGAATTAATTTTGTTATTGGTGGGTCTGATGGAGTAGAAAGTGATATTTTAGAATATATTAACGAAAAAATATCTTTTTCTAAACTAACTTTTCCTCACGGCTTATTTAGAGGAATTTTATTGGAACAAATTTATCGCGCTTTTAAAATAAATAATAATGAAAAATATCACAAGTGAGGTTTATATGATTGGCAATAGTTGGGATGAAAAATTAAAATTAGTATGGGATAGTGAAGGATTTAAAAAATTTTATAATATTGTTTTAAAATTATATGATAATAATATTGTTTATCCAATTAAAGAAAATATTTTTAATGCTTTGAAATTAACTCCTTATGAAAAAGTTAAAGTAGTCATTATGGGACAGGATCCTTATCATGGTGAAAATGAAGCTCATGGTTTATCATTTTCAGTTCAAAAAGGAATCAATATTCCTCCTTCTTTAAAAAACATTTATAAGGAATTAAATAATGATTTAGGTATTACTATCGCTTTAGATGGAGACTTAACCAAATGGGCAAAAGAAGGAGTATTACTTTTAAATAGTGTTTTGACTGTCTATAAAGACAACCCAGCTAGTCATAAAAACATTGGCTGGGAAAGATTAACTGATTATATTATTAAAACATTAAATGAAAAAGAAGAACCAATAGTGTTTATTCTTTGGGGTAACTTTGCTAAAGAAAAGAAAAAATATATAACCAATAAAAAACATTTGATTATAGAGTCAACTCACCCATCACCATTTTCAGCTAATAATGGCTTCTTTGGATCTAAACCTTTTTCTAAAACAAATGAATTTCTAATTAAAAATAAAATTAAACCAATTAACTGGGATTTAAACTCCTAGTTTTTATAACTTAAAATCATTAATATCATCATCGTTTAAATCTTTGCCATCAAAATATTGGCGCACATTAATATGATGAAATTTAGCGACTAAATTAGATGGAAACACTTTAATAATTTTATTCATCTTACTGGTATAATCATTATAAAAAACTTTGGCAGCCTCTAAATGTTCTTCTACTAGTCTTAATTCTTTTAAAATTATTTTTATTTCTTTATCTTCATTAATCCCTTTATTATCAAATTTGATTTGTTTAAAAATATTAATTGCTTCAGTAATTTTACGATCTAAATCGAAGTTGCTTATTTTAGCGCTTTTTATTTTGTTAAAATCTTTAAAAAATTTATTATCCATTTCAAAATTATTATCAAGAATATTAATTAAATTATTAACGATATCAAACCTTTGTCTTAAATTATCATCAATGACTGTTTCAGCTTCGTTGATTCTAATTTGAATACTTTGCATCTTGTTATAACCAATCATATAGAAAATAGCTATTAAGCTTCCTATAATGATTAAAATTAATAAAATATAAAACATTGGATTCATTTACTCACATCCTAACTAAAATTATATCATATAATTTAAAAATGTTAAACATATAAGGATTAAATAATATCTGGGTGTTGTGCACATATTATAAAATTTTAATTGTGTATTACAAAGTAAAATTTAGTAGTTCTAATTTAAAAAAGAATATGTCTTCTATTTAAAAACAAATTTATTAAAATGATTTTAATAAAAAAACCTGAATAGGTTTTTTAAGAAAATTCATGACTATAATTAAATTTTTCTTCAGTTTCCACAAAATTCAGATAAATCATTGGCACTAGATACCATCTTTCTTTTTCAACATCTCTAACGATAAGATGATCTCTGCCAGCTTCTTCTAAGATACCACTAAATACCTTGTCACGCCAATCATTAGCATCAGGAAACGCTGCATATAATTTGATTTTTTTACCTTTGTTAAGCCTTAAGATATTTTCAATATAACTTTGTTCCATTGGCATGCTGGTACTAACTGTAGTGTTGTTATCATAGTTAGGAGTTGCTTGGGGAAAAGTTGGATTAGGATAATAATTTCCGTTCATTTATAATCTCCTCTCTAACAAAATATATGCAATTTTAAAAAAATATAGTATAATCTTAATATCTGGGATGGTTAGTATGAAAAAAAATAAAGCAACAACAACTATTATTAAATTAACTGTTTTTATCATTGGCATTTTTATTGTTGCTTTTAATTATAATCTTTTTATCATTCCTAACAATTTAGTAATTGGAGGAACATCAGGAATTGCAATTCTTTTAAAAAAATTAATTGGGCTTGAACCAAAATTATTTATCTATTTTACTAATGCTGTTTTAATTCTTATTAGCTTTGCTATTCTAGGCAATCAAAAGACTTTAAAAAATATTTTGGGGGCTATCTTATACCCGGTATTTATTTCTTTAACCGAACCATTAGCAAATAGCATTAATATTACTTTTAATAATGAACTGGTTTTAATTCTAGTGGCCGGAGTATTATATGGCCTCGGGAATGGACTTGCTTATAAAGCTGGATTTTATATGGGTGGTAGTGATATCATGGCTTTAATTATGAATGAAAAAGGCAAAGTGACTATGGGTAAATCCTTATTAATAATTAATACCTTAATTATTTTGGCTTCGGGATTTCTTTTTGGGTTTGAAAAAATTATTTATGCTATTTTAATTATTTATATTAGTAGTACTTTAATTGATAAAATATTATTAGGTATTTCTGATAGTAAAATGTTTTTCATCTATACTAATGAAATAGATGCTATTAAAAAATTTATTATTGAAGAGATTAAGACCGGGGTAACTGTTATTAATGTTGAAGGTGGTTATACCCACGATAAAAATAAAATGTTGATGTGTGTTGTCAGAACCAGAGACTATTTGCTGTTCAAAGAAAAAATTGTTGAAATAGATCCTAAGGTTTTTTTAATAATTAATGATTGCTATGAAGTTATGGGTGGTGTCAAGAGGGCAAATTTACCATTTATTTAAACTAAATAAAATGATATAATTTATTAAGGTGGTAATAAAGTGAAGTTTATTGAATTAAAAGACTGTTACAAAGTTTATAAAAACGGTGTCTCAGCTTTAATAAATGTTAATATGACAATTGAAAAAGGTGAATTTGTTTTTGTTATCGGTGCCAGTGGTAGTGGTAAATCAAGTTTTATAAAATTGTTATATCGTGAAGAAAAACCAACTAAAGGAGAAGTTTTAGTTGGTGGTATTAATGTGTCTAAATTAAAAAATCGCAAAGTCTATAAATTCAGAAGAAAAGTAGGCGTTGTTTTTCAAGATTTTAAATTGCTTCCTAAATTGACAGTTTATGAAAATGTGGCTTTTGGCTTAGAAGGCACTGGAATGAAAGAAGAAGAGATTAGATCGAAAGTTACTAAAGCTTTGGCAAGACTTGGGTTAAAAGATCGTTTAAGAAGTTTTCCTAATCAACTGTCTGGCGGAGAACAACAAAGAGTTTGTCTAGCAAGAGCAATAGTCAATGAGCCCAAACTTTTAATTTGTGATGAACCAACAGGAAATTTGGATTCTGATACTTCCAAAGAAATAATGTGTTTTATTGAAGACATTAATATTAATTTGGGAACAACAGTTATTATGGCTACTCATGATAAAGAAATAGTTAACCGTATGAAAAAAAGAGTTATTTTGATTGAAAATGGGGTAGTTACTAGTGATGAAATGAAAGGAAAGTATAAATCTCATGAGAATGCTTAGAATTTTAAAAAATAGTATTAGAGATGCTTTAAAAAGCGTTTTTAGAAATGTTAGCTTAAGTACTGCTTCTATTACTTGTTCAACAATTACTTTAATTTTAGTTGGATTAGCAATTATATTATCGGCTAATGTTAATAATTTTACCAAAGATTTAAAAAAAGATTTAACGATAGTTGTTTTTATGAAAAGAAATTCAACTATTGAAGAAGCTCAGATTTTAAGAGAACAAATTTTAATGATTGAAAATGTTGACCATACCAATTTAGTCTTTGAATCAAATGAAAATGTTAAAAAAGAAATGCAACTTAAATATGATGTTTTTAATTCAATTATGAATTCTTGGACTGAAGATGATAATTTTTTACAGCATCAGTTTAAAGTAAAAGTAACAAATATTGATAACATTAAAAAAACAGCTTTGGCAATAGAAAAATTAGATAAAGTTGATACAACTAAATATGGTGAGGAAATGGTTGATCAGTTGTTGGGAGTATTTGATATTGTTGAAAAGGGATCAATTGCCATAGTAGGTGCTTTAGTAATTGTTACAATATTTTTAATTAGCAATACAATTAAATTAACAATATTCTCAAGAAAAACCGAAATTGAAATAATGCGTCTTATTGGCACAAGTAATATAGTTATTAAATTACCGCTTGTTTTTGAAGGTTTAATGTTGGGAATAATCGGCGCAATTATACCAGTTATTGTAGTTATCTATGGTTATACGATTGCTTATGATCGTCTTGGAGGAATATTGTTTTCTAAGATTATAAAAATGATTAATCCGAGTGGATTTATAATTTATGTGGCTTTATTACTACTTGCAATTGGAAGTGTTGTTGGAATAATTGGTAGTTCTAGAGCAGTAAGAAAGTATTTGAAAATATGAAAAAGCTAGTGGCTGTTTTCAGATTAATTTTATGTTTGATATTAATTGGTTTTTTTGTAATTGCTCCTTATGATGTTTATGCGAAAGAGGCTGGAACAATTAAAGATTTAGAAGTCCAGTTAGAAGAGTTAAAGCAAGAAAAAAAAGATAATCAAAATGCCAAAAGCCAAACTCAATCTCAAATCAATGCTAAAAGGCAAGCTGTTTTTGATGCTTATGATGAGCAGGAGGAAATAAAAGTTAAAGTTGTCGAGGCAGAAGATGAGATTGTAGAAAGTAACAAGAAAATCGAAAAAACAACTGCCGAAACTAATTCTATTTTACGATTTTATCAGATTTCTAATGGTGAAAATGTCTATCTGGAATATATTTCAGGAGCAGACAGCACAACTGATTTAATAATGCGAGTTGCGATAATTGAACAAATAACTAAATATAATAAAGAACTAGTTGATGAAATGAATGCTTTGATTGAAGAGAATGAACAATTAAAGATTGAATTGGCTTCTCGAAATGAAGAGTTAATTAAAAAGTCTGCCGAATATGAGACCGCTATTAAAAGTCTTGGCAATAAATTATCGGCTTTAAATGAAATTAACGAAGATATCAATGATCAAATAAAAAACCAGGAAGCGTTAATTGATTACTATAAAACAGTTTGTAAATCTGACACTCAGTTGCTTTCGGAGTGTGCTCCGTTAGCATATGCAACCGGATTTATAAGACCTTTAGTTAAAGGCAGCATAACTAGTAGCTGGGGATATAGAAAAGATCCAATAACTGGCAAGAAAAACTCATTTCATAATGCAATTGATATTGGAGGTAATAAAGAAGGGACACCAGTTTATTCAGCAGCAGCAGGAATGGTGGCGGCAGTTACCAAGAAGTCATCATGTGGTGGTAATATTGTATATATTCATCATAATGTAAAAGGGAAATATTATACTACTCAGTATGCTCATTTACTAAGCTATAATGTTAAGGTTGGCGATAAAGTTAGTGCTAATAGTCAAATAGGTACTGTGGGTGGTGGTAAAAAAACTAAAAGTTGGGATGGATGCTCAACTGGAGCGCATCTCCACTTTGGAATTTCCACGGGCCATTATTTGAGTACAGGAACTCAAGGATATAAATCATGGAGTACTTTTTTAGCAAGAAGTGTTGACTCAATGGGGTTTATACCTCCAGGCAAGAAGTGGACCAAAAGATTTTAACAAGAATTTAATTTCTTGTTTTTTTATGTTATGATATCTATGGATGTGATTACATGACTTTTTCAACTAAAATAAAAGACGAATTGTCTTTAATTAATTTTGATCCGATATTATCTAGAATATTACTAGCCAGTTATTGTTTTATCAATGGAAAAATCGATAAAAGTAGCGTTACTTTTGTTATTGAAAATGCTAAGGTAGCAAGAAGAATTTATAAGTGTTTAAAAGAACTATATAATATTAATATTTATATTACAATTAGAAACCAGAAAAGATTTAGAGTAAAACAAATATATATTTTAAAAATAGTTGATAAGATTGATGAAATAGATTTAGATTTAATTAGTGCCAAAAAGAGTATTCTTAGTAATGAAGAGAAAATTGCTTATTTGGTTGGAGCTTTTTTAGCTACTGGCAATATTAGTAATCCTAGTACTAGTGGTTATCATTTTGAAATATCGGTGTATAAAAAAGAGGAAGCCAAATTTCTTGACGGTATTTTAAAAGATTTTAATTTACCTAGCAAAATTATAAAAAGAGAGAAAGGATATATGATTTACATTAAGTCAGCAGAAGCAATCAGTGATATTCTGAAAATGTTTAATGCTATTAACAGTTTATTTTATTTTGAAGATATTAGAATTTATAGGGATCATAAAAATATGGTTAACAGATTAAATAATTGTGAAATAGCCAATCAGGAAAAAATTATCAATACTGGTTTAAGACAAATTGAAGATATTAAATATTTAAAAAGCTATGATTTAATAAGTTTGTTGGATGACAAGACTAAAATTGTTTTAGAATATCGCTTATCTTATCCTGAGTCTTCTTATTTAGAGTTGGCTGATATTATTAGTTTAGAAACAGACTACAAAATCGGTAAATCGGGAATTAATCATCATTTTATTAAAATTAGGAAATTAAAAGAAAAGCATGAAAATAATAAATCTAAATAATATGATCAATTAAACCATAGCTTAAGGCTTCTTCGCTATTCATGAAGTAGTCTCTTTCAGTATCGTTATTTATTTTCTTAATTGGTTGATTGGTTAAAGAAGCTAAAAT
>CAYTSB010000021.1:11242-14735 GCA_964440405.1 uncultured Muribaculaceae bacterium | reverse complement strand
ACATATGCTCCATAGTAGGTTTCGTTTGTTCCATATCCCAAGTCTCCACTTCGCATACTTCGATCTCCGCAAAATCCGGCATCGGCTATTTTACTTGCAAATGATGATAAGTTGTTGCTATACCAGGTATCTACTACTCCTTTGATGGTACTATTTGTGGCATTGGTATGAGTTGCTGCATAGGTGCTTTGTCCTGCTGCTCCATACATATATCCCACATAGGTATTATCATTATAACTTGAGTTAAATGCTGAACCTTCTATAATTGCATTTGTTCCTCTAGCTGTTGGACTTGTACCATTATAGATTAATCTGATACTGCCATCTGCATTGATTCTTACTATCTTCCAGGCAAAGCCTCCAAACATGACATTGTTTTTTAACTCATAAAATGTTCCACCTGCTGTTGTACAGGCACTTTCTGAATCAGATAACGAGCAATGTTGATTTGTCCAGGTGCCACCTGCCGTTGTGCATATACTACTACTTGATATTTGTGCTCCACTTATATAACAATAGGTTCCTCCTCTAAAGTATTTAATATCGCCACTGCCACTATTTTTAACATTTAAATATAATCCCTGGCCATTGGTTGGACTATTTACTGCTCCAAAATTTATGCCACTTGCACTTGATACATAAGTACTTGCGATAGCATCTGATACTGTGGTGTATTCTGCTAAAATTACTTTTTCTAAGGTTGGTATATATTTTTTAACTAATATTGTTCCTTTAAAAATATAATTTGATGATATTGTGTTTGTTGTCAAGACATAATAATTGGTCCCTTTTTCTCCTAATGTTAATTTTGCTTGGGTATGTAGTTGATTTGTATTACCTGCTGTTGGCAATGTATCTGATGAAGCGCTTATTCTAGTGCAATTGCTTTCTACATTGGTTAGCGTTACATTATTATAATCCGCCTCTATACAATTATATAAGTTATAGGTCCCACTTGAAGTGTTTGCTACTGACACTAATTCTATTGTTATATATTGAATGCCGTTATAATTTGTTGCCACTTTAAATCTTCTAATATCCTGATATTCTGGTTTTATCTCATCACTATCTATAAAGTTATTTCCTTCTTCATAAGTTACTGTAAATCCTTCTGTTATTTCTGATGATGAAATAGTATTTCCCATTATGGTATTTTGACCTTGATTGCCCTGTACTTCTATTTTAACAAATTTAGCATAAGAAAATCCAATAACTAACATTATTGCTATAACAAATGATAAGGTTATTATTATCTTTCTTCTTATGTTCATAATAACTACTTTCTTATATTTAATATAGCATATTTACCCCCCTGACAAGTACTAATTTAATTCCATAAAAAAACAAGCTTTAGCTTGTTAATTTTCTTTAATTATTTCAATTGCTTTACGCATTGATAAATCGTATTTTACCATTTCTAAGCCACCAAACTGAGTTAGGAATTCTTCTTCTTTCATACCATAGTTTTCTGCTAATTTTTTAGCTTCAACTTTGGCATCAGCATCAGTTATTTCAATTTTTTCTTTATTAGTAATTTCTTCTAGTAAATAACGATATTTAATTCTTTTCTCAGCTTCAGGAGTCATATTCTTTTTTAAATCATCCATGTTCCCTTTAGTAAATTCAAAATATTGATCTAAAGATAAGCCTTGCATTTTTAATTGTTCTTCGTATTGATGAATCATTCGATGAAGCTCATCCTCAATAATTTCAGGATTTAATTCTATTTTCATATTGCTTGCTGCCATTGCTAATAGTTTTTCAATATAAGCATTTTCTAATTCAGCATTTTTACGAACTTTTAAACCTTTTTCTATTTCAGTTCTTAGACCTTTTTCATCTTTAATATGTTCATATCCTAAATCTTCATAGAATTCTTTATTTAGTTCCGGTAAAATTCTTTCTTTAATACCAGTTAATTTAACTTTAAACAAAACATCCTTATTTTTAAGTTCATCAGTATAGTTATCTGGGAATTTTAAATTTAATTCTTTTTCCTCGCCAATTTTCATTCCGACTAATCCATCCTCAAATCCCGGAATAAAGGTATTACTGCCAATTTCCAAAGGATAATTTGATCCAGTTGCACCATCTAGTTTTTTACCATCAACTATTCCTTCAAAATCAATCACAGCAGTATTACCAACTTTGAGTTCGCCATCTTCTTTAACAATAACATCAGCAAATTTATTACGAAGTGAAGCCAACTCATTATCAATTTCTTCTTTGGTAATTTTTGCTTCTTCTTTTTTTACTTTTAAATTTTTATAAGCCCCTAATTTAATAATTGGCTTAGATATAATAGTAAAACTAAAAGTTACGCAATCACTACAAATATGTTTAATATCTACCTTAGGTTCAATTACAGGAGTAATATCATTTTCACCAAGTAATTTTTTATAAGCAATTTGCAACGCTTCATCTACAGCATCCATAAATAAAGATTCGATTCCAAATTTCTTTAAATATACTTCTTTAGGAACAGCGCCTTTTCTAAACCCATCTACTTTTACTGTCTTACTTTTATTTTTAAAAGAATTATCTAAGGCTTTTTCCCATTCCTTTCCTTTAATTTCAATTTCTATTTCGTGTACATTTTTCATCTTAACATTCCTTTCAAATACTAATATATTATATTACACTTATTTTTAATATACAAGAAAAAACCGCCATTAAGCGATTTTGGTAATCTTAACTTTATATGATCCGTTAGGACTTTCCACAGAAATAATATCTCCAACTTGACGATTCATAATTGCCATTCCCACTGGTGATTCATTTGAAATTTTATTATTAAATGGATCTGCTTCCAAGGAACCTACAATTTTATAAGTGACACTATCATCATCATCAACATAATTAATGGTGACTGAAGTACCAACGCTAACTTTATTCTTATCAATTTTATCAATTATCTTGGCATGTTCTAACATATAATCTAATTCTTTAATTCTTGCTTCTAATTGAGCCTGCTCATTACGAGCTGCATCATAGTCAGCGTTCTCGGATAAATCTCCAAGAGCCCTAGCTTCTTGTAAAGCTTTTATTACCTCGGGGCGCCTATTTAACTTTAAATCACTAAGTTCGTTTTCTATTTCTAGATAACCTTCAGCTGTTAAATAAATGTCTTTTTTTTCTGTCATAATTCACCTCTCATAAAATTTTACAACTACCAAATAATACTACTTTTTTACCAAAAAGTCAATACCAGATGATATAGATATAATATATAAACATAATTATTTGTTTTTTATTCTAATATTTAATAAACTTTCTATAAATATATTAAAAAATAGTATTAAATATACTACTTTTTATAACTGATTGAAAGTCCATCACCAATATCATAAAACTTGGTTATAAATTCATCATTTTCTTTTAAGAATTTAATGTATTCATCTATTCGATCAACTACTTTTTTAAGTTTATCATTTTGAATATCTTTTTTATTTTTAACATAACCATAAAATTTTAAATTATCCGTAATAATGAC
>CAYTSB010000021.1:0-11232 GCA_964440405.1 uncultured Muribaculaceae bacterium | reverse complement strand
TCCACCAGGATTTAAGAAGAATTTGTATTTTTCAAAAAATTTTATATAATCTCCTTTAGCGGCATCTATAAATATTAAATCATAACTTACTCCGGACAAATTAACATCTAAAGCATCCTGAAATACTACATTAACCCTAGTTTCCAAGTTACATTTTTTTACATTTTTTAAACATTCTAGATATCTAATTTCATCTTTTTCAATTGTTGTTACTTCAATATCGCTTTCAGTACTAGCCATTAAAATACTTGAATAACCAATTGCTGAACCAAGTTCTAAGATTTTTTTAACTTTATTTAATTTAATATATTTCATGATAAATGCTATTGAATCTTTTTCAATTATGGGAATATTTTTATCCTGAGCATATTCTTCCATTTCCATCAAAACATTTTTCATTTTTTCACTTCCTATTTCTCAAATTTACTGACAATTTTTTGGTGTTCAGTAAGATTCCTAGTATAATATATAGTCCCGTCTCCTTTATAATCGGCGTAGAAATAATAATAGTCACTATTAGTTGGTTCTAAAACTGCTGTAATTGATGACATTGCTGGATTACAGATTGGACCAACATTTATTTTACCAGACATATTACCTCCCCTAGTATTATATGGGTTTATTTCATTTAGGTCCTTCTGCCATAATTCCTCATTCAACTCTTTATTAACTGCATAATAGGTGGTAACATCACTGCCTAAACTCATGTTTTTATTTAAGCGATTGAGAAAAATTCCAGCGATTAATTTACGATCAGTTACTGTTTTTCCCTCTAATTCAACATCACTAGCTAGAGATAATATTTCATGAAATGTATATTTACTAGCTTCGATTTTGGTTTTATAAGGCTCTAATTTTTTATTAAAATTATTTAATAAAACACTAATAATATCTTCAATTGATGAATCTAAACTAAAATTATAAGTATCCGGATATAAATATCCTTCCAACGGATAATAAAGATCTTTATTTAAGATTTCAGCAGTAATAAACCAATACTTATCAATTAATTCATTAAGATATGTTTTATTGCTTAAAACTTCATAGATTTCTTCCTCACTGTAGTTAAATTTATCACTGATAAGACTTACATATTTAGTTAGCCTTTTACCTTCAACAAAAGTAATATTAATACCTTCTTTTTCAATAGAAAGACCCTTATTAAAAATATTTAAAATCTCATCAGTTGCCATGTCTCTACTTAGTTCATAGGTACCAGCTTTAAATACTATTTTAGAATTAAGTTTAAGATAAATTAAAGTAGCATACTCACTTTTAATTAAAGATTTTTCTTTTAAATCGTCAACTATTTCTCTAACTGAAGTCCCCAAATTAATTTTATATTTAAATGTTTCAGAATTATCATTAACTGGAGTTAATAAATAAAAGAAATAACTAATTAATAAAATAATTACGATTACTAAAAAAATTATAATTAATTTTATATATTTGTGTTTCATGCAGATTACTCTTCATTAACTTTTTTCTGTAATTCACTAAAAATACTTTCAATAATTGCCCATTCTTTATCTGTTTCAATTGGTGATAATTCTTTATTTTCACCAGTTTTGTCATAACTTGAAGCATATACTCTGACATTTCCTTGTTCATCTAAAGAATTATCAGTATAGGCAATATAACTTTTATTAGTTTCATCAGAATCAAAAGTAAATAAAACCTCACATTCTATTTTTTTGCCTTCATCGTTGATTATTTCAAATGTATTCTTTGCTTTTTCTTCCATATTATTCACCTTTCTTATTCAAATAATTTTCCAGGATGATAGCTGCTGCTAATCCATCAATTACTTTTTTCCTTTTCATTCTTCTCATATTAGCTTCTATTAAAATATTTTCAGCCTCGACAGTAGATAGTCTTTCGTCAATTAAAATAACTTCTATCTGATAACGATTTTCTAATATTTTTTTAAAAGCAAGTGAGCGCTCACCAGCACTACCGATAGTATTATTCATATTTTTAGGGAACCCTAAAATTATTTTAATAATTTTTTCTTTTTTAATTATTTCATCTAATTTAGAATAAATATCTGCATCAGTTTTGAATCTAATTACCCCATATGGCATCGCAATTAAATTAAGTTTATCACTGATTGCTATCCCTATAGTTTTTGTCCCCAAATCTAATCCTAAAATTTTCATCTTTTATTTCTCATATAACCAATCAGTAATGTATTTAAAATTTCTACTCGATCTAATTCCATAATCTTTTTACGAGCATCTTTATAACTAGAAATATAACCAGGATCACCACTTATTAAGTAACCAACTAACTGATTGATTGGATTATAACCTCTTTCTTTTAGAGCATCATAAACCTCTAGTAAAGTTACATTAATAAAAGCTTCCTCAATTTCCTTGAGATTAAACATCATTGTCTTGTCCATCTAATCACTTCCCAGCAATATCATTTTATCATTAAATTATTAAATAAACAATTAAAAAAAGCTTAAAAAGCTTTTTAAGAGAAAATATTTATTTAAATATTTTTCTTCTTTAGATAAAATCCCAATTAAACTTATTATTCTGAAGTTATATCATCATAAGTCGGTCTTTTATTACTTATAATTAAACAAACTTTATTCTAATATAGCTTTTATTCTTCTTACTCCTGCACTTGATGATTCTTCTTTAATAATTTTAAAAGTTCCAATTTCACTCGTATTATTAATATGCGGTCCCCCACATATTTCCATAGATACATCACCTACTTGGTAAACCTTGACAATTGAACTGTATTTATCTTCAAATGTACCGTGGATGCCCATTTTTTTAGCATCTTCATAACTCATTTCAGTACATGTTACTGGCAGATTTCTTTTAATAGTATCATTTACAAAGATGGTTAGTTCTTGCTTTTCTTCATCAGTCATCTTATGATCTAAATTAAAATCAAATCTAATTCTTTCTGAAGTAATATTACATCCTTTTTGAATAATATCTTTACCATACAATTTTTGAAGGCCGGCTAATAAAATATGAGCTAAGGTATGATACTTAATTGTTTCCGTTCCCTGATCAGCCAGACCACCTTTAAATGCTCCTGCATCAATTGTTCTTGAGATTTCCTGATGCTCTTTAAATCTTTGTCTAAATCCTTTTATATCTACTTCTAAACCTCGTTCTTTAGCAAGTTCAATTGTAAATTCTAAAGGAAAACCAAAGGTATCAAATAATTTAAAGGCATCAATTCCATTTATAATATTATCTTTAGCATTTCTGGCCACTTTATTAAATAATCTTTCACCACTGACAAGGGTTTTGTTAAATTTATTTTCTTCTAAAGTGAGTTCAGTTAAAATAAAGTTCTTATTAAGATCCAATTCAGGATAAATATCCTTATAATCATTAATTACAACCTCGGCTATTTGAGATAAGGAATCAGCAATATTTAATTTCTTTAAATGGCTGATAGTTCTTCTAATTAGTCTTCTTAAGACATAACCAGCACCGGTATTTGCTGGTTTTATGCCATGATAATCACCTAAAATGAATGTTGCTGATCTAATATGATCCATAATAATTCTAAAACTAGTTTGATTACTTTCATAATCCATATTAGATAGTTTTTCTAATTTTAATTTTAAATTATTAAATAAATCAGTGTCATAAACTGAATCATAACCATTTAAAACAGTTAAAGTTCTTTCAAGTCCCATTCCGGTATCAACATTCTGTTGGCTTAGTTTATCAAAAGTCCCGTTTTCATGTCGATAATACTCCATAAAAACATTGTTCCAAATTTCTAAATATTTACCACAAGAACAACCAACATGACAATCGGGAGAGCATTTGGGTTTTAAGGTATCATAATAAATCTCGGTATCTGGTCCACAAGGTCCGATGCCACTTCCTAAAATCCAAAAATTATCTTCTTTAGGTAAAAACACAAGATGATCTTCTTCTACTCCACAATCAAGCCATGCTTTGAAACTCTCTTCATCTTTAGGGAAATCTTCATCACCTTTAAAAATACTAAAATAAAGTCTATCTTTTTCTAAATTTAAATAATTTTGATCAGTTAAAAATTCATAACTGTAGCTAATTGATTCTTTTTTAAAATAATCGCCCAAACTCCAATTCCCCATCATTTCAAAAAATGTTAAATGTGCTGCATCCCCAACTGATTCTATATCCCCAGTTCTAATACATTTTTGAACATTTACTAGTCTTTTACCTCCGGGATGATGTTCCCCAGAAAGATAAGGGACTAAAGGGTGCATGCCAGCCATGGTAAATAACACAGTTGGATCATTTTCCGGTATCAATGAGGCACTAGGAATTATTTTGTGATTTTTGTGTTCGAAAAAATTAAGATATAAATTTCTAAGTTCTCTACTGGTATACTTCTTCATTATTAATCTCCTTCAAGTTTTATTTCTTATTATCTATTATTGCTGTCATTTCATTTACAACTTCTTCTATTGTCATATTGGTTGAATCAATATATATTTGATTTTCTGTTCTTTTTAAAGCTCCAACGGGTTTATGCATATCATTATAATCACGCATTTCAATATTCCCTAATACTTCCTCATAGGTTGTAGCTATCTTTTTTTCTTCATTCTGAATTAATCTTCTTTTTACTCTTTCTTCTAAAGAGGCATCTAGATAGAATTTATAATCCGCATCTGGAAAAACCACTGTTGTTATATCCCGCCCTTCAATAATGGTATTACCCTTACTGGCAAGATCTCTTTGAATTTCAACCATTCTGGCTCTTACTTCTGGAGGAATTGAGATTTGGGAAACGATATTTGTGACCTCTTTAGATCTGATTAACTCAGTAACATCTTCTTTATCCAAAAACACTTTACCATCTTTGGCAAGTTCTATTTTTATCTTTCTAGATAATTCTATTATTTCTTTTGTGTTTGATGAATCTAAATTGTTTCTTAAACTAGCTAAAGCCAAGCATCTATAAATTGCTCCCGTATCAATATTAATTAAATTATATTTTTTGGCAAGTAGTGTTGAAATAGTTCCCTTACCACTACCGCAAGGCCCATCAATTGCTATGATCATTTTATTTCACCTCTTTTAGGATATCTATTACCATATTTTTTAGTTCTTTTTTACTACCATTATTACTAATTTTATATTTATAATTGTGATAATCATCCAAAGCAGTTTCGGTAATATGTTTTTTTTGTTTAGGTGTTAAACTGTTTTTATTGCAATCAACATAAATAGTAATAACATTAGCATAATTATTTTTAATAGCAGCTATTTCCTCTTTAAATCGGGCATCTGTTATAACTGCAATATCAAAATAATGATTATAAACTTTAAGATCATCTAACATTCTTTTAATTAAAAATTTTGAATCAATTTTTTCTTTTATTAATTCTATTCCAATAGTTTGTAAGAAATCTCTGGGCTTATCATTTTCATTACCATTCCAGTTAATTATTTCTTTAGCATATATTTTAAGATATTTAGCAAATGAAGTTACAATAACCTTTGTTTTCTTTTCTTCATAATATTCTTTAATATATTCACCAACAGCGTTTTTACCACTTTCAGCTTTACCACTGATTAAAAATATTTTTTTCATTTTATTTCCTGGCTTTCTTAATTCCAGCTAAACTAATTATCTCTGTAGGATCATTATCATAATCAAACAAATCATATTTATTAATAATAAAGTTAATTAAAATCTTAATTAAAGCAATAATCGGTGTCGCCAGGATCATTCCCCACATTCCAAAGAAATAGCCAAAAACAATTAATCCCATCATAACAGTTACTGGATGTAACTTCATTGTTTTACTCATAATAATTGGATTTAATAAATTGCCTTCCAAGCCTTGAATAACTACAACTATTATTAAACTTAATATTCCAATTGGTCCACCTTGACTAAAACCGACTAAGATCGCTGGAATACCACCAATATAAGGTCCAATATAAGGGATAATATTAGTAATACCGCAGAAAAGTCCAAATAATAATGGAGCTTTTAATCCAATTAATGCAAATCCAATTGTACAGGTAATACAGATAATACCGGCACAGATCAAGGTTCCATTAACATAATTATGAAGTTGAAGACCAATTTCATCAGTTAGAGTTTTAAATTCATAACGATATTTCTTAGGTAATAAAGAAAGAATATGGGAGCTGGTATTGTCAAAATTAAACAACATATAAAATCCGACAATCAAACTAACCAGGAATATTCCTAAACCTGAGAAAATTGCACTAATAGTAGTAATTAAGGTATTAGGAAGACTAGTAGTAATATTAGCTGCAAAATTTTCAATTGAAGCAAAAACATTATCTTTTATATTAGTAACATTAATTCCATCAATATTTTTCATACCATCAAATACTTTGGTTATAAATTCTTTAATTTCACTAAAAACTGAAGGAATAATATTAATTAAATCATTCATTTGATTACTAATTGTTGGAATAAGCATTCTAACAAATAAATACATAAGTAAAATAAATAAAACATAAACAATAGATGTTGCCAGTATCCTACTTAATCCTTTCTTATTTAAATAAGAAACCAGAGGATTAAAGATCCAGGCAATAATAAAACCAATAAATAAAGGAGATATTATTTTAAATAGACTAAGCATAAATGAAAATATTTTTAATTCTTTAAAAATTAAAATAACAATTAAAATAATTCCCACTACTATTACATAATAAAGAATTCTTAATATTTTACTAGTTAAATCTGCTACTTCTATTTTCTTTTCTTCAAAAGACTTATGAGGAGTTTTTTCCATATTTCACCATCCGTTTTTATTATAGCAAATTTTAAATAAAATTTAAATAAAAAAGAAGCAACTGCTTCTCTATTTATTACTACTGATTGGTTTTGTCATATTTTCAATAAAGTCCCTAGCTTTCTTTTTCTTACTATTACCCATCATTGAATAAGCTAATACTCCGGCTCCTAATACTCCCAAAGAAATCATAGCTTTGCTTAATTTATTCACAATATCACTCCTTTATCAGTATTATTTTGCTCAAAATATATTTATTTATTCAAAAAACGATTAACTAATGTTGTTTTACGGTCTAGACTATAGTTATTATGAATTCCCCTAACAAATGCTTCGGTTTCACCAATTAGCATTAAACTCTTCTTAGCCCGTGATACTCCTGTATAAATAAGTTTATTATAAAGCATCCTTGAATAGGCATTAACAATAATCATAATGACATATTCAAATTCACTTCCCTGGCTTTTATGAATAGAAATAGCATAAGCATGCTTAATTTTGAGTAAATCTTCTTTTTTGTAACTAATATAGTTGCCATCAAAATTAATTGTTAAAACATCTTTGGACTTTAAATTTATTTCATCAATGTAACCAATATCACCGTTAAACACATTGTTATCCGGATCATTTACCAACTGAATAACCTTATCACACTCACGATAGATAATATCAGCAACATGTAGTTCGTTTTTATCTTGAGATGCTGGATTAAAAACACTTTGTAATAAGATATTAAGATTATCAATTCCATTTTCACCTTTATAGATTGGAGCCAAGACAATCATATTCTTATGATTAATATTATGATCTATTCCTTTATTACATATTTGCGTAATAATATTTTTAACTTGCCTACTATTAGTCTCAACAAAATTATAATCATTTTTTTTAATTAAATAACTATCACTTAGTTTTTGCTCTCTAATTTCTTTAGCTAAATATGGAATATAAGAATCTTTTTCTTGTCTAAAAATCTTTGTTAATCTAATATGAGTAAATCTTTGACTGCTTATTAAGTCATTTAAGATAAGGCCCCCACCAACACTGGGTAATTGGTTCTCATCACCAATAAAGATAATTTTAACATCTCTAGTAATACCTTTTAATAAAGCATCTAAAATAAAAGTATCTAGCATGCTTACTTCATCTATAATAATTAATTTTTCACCGCTTTTATTATTTTCATTAATTTGGAAATAATTACCTTCTTTATTCCACTTTAAAAAACGATGGATAGTTAAAGCTGGTAATAAAGTTATTTCAGCTAATCTTTTACTAGCTCTGCCTGTTGGAGCAAGCAAGGCAATATTGCGCATTATATCAAAACTGTTGTAATTATTAATTTCTATAAATGTTTTAACAATCGCATTTACAATAGTTGTTTTACCAGTTCCAGGCCCACCAGTAATAATTGCAACATTACTGTTAATACTATCCTTAATTGCTTTCTTCTGCGTAACATTAAGTGTTATATCCATTAATTTTTCAATTGCATTAATCGTATTTCCCAAATTAGGATCCTTAACTAATTTCTGACTGTTAATATCATTAAGAGTATCTGCAATATTAATTTCCATATCATAATAGTCTTTTAAATAATATTTATCATCTTCACAGATTATTTTTGCTTCTTTAATTAATAAATCTATCGCTTCATCAAAAATATCTCTTTCAATTCTTAAATTAAAATTGGTTTTTAAAGTAACGGCTAGCTCATTATCATAATGATAAGTATCACCATTTGAAAAAATTAAAATATTCATGCTTTCAATAATACAAGCCTTTATTCTAATAATACTTTCTTTGTCATTAAATGTTAAAAAAATCTTATCTAGTTTAGCAAAAGGAACTAAATCTTTAAAAGTATATAGATCTTCATTTAAAATTTCTAAAGTTTTTTCATGATAAGTGTTAATAATATTAGTAATCTCTTTAATTGAAAAGCCAAGACTTTTAAATTTAATAATTACTTCATCATTTTTACTATACTCCATAATTGAATTATATATTTTTAAAGCTTTATTTTCATTCATATTAGGTACAATAAGTAAATTTTGATAGTTTTCTTTTATCCTGGCAACTGCATCACTACCTAGAGTTTTAACAATGTTAATTGCTGTTTTTTCACCACAACCTTTAATTAAAGAAGATGATAGAAATTCAATAACCGCATTATCTCCAGTTGGAATTTCTTTTTCATAATTTTTAACTAGATATTGGATCCCATACCTTTCATGTTTAGTTAAGCTACCATAAAAAATATATTTATCTTCAGTATTCAAATCAGTAAAATAACCCGTAAAAGTTATCGTTTTATTAACATAATCTGCCATTTCCTCATCGTTAGTCTCTTTCACTTTAAAAAGGCCTACTTTATAACCAGATTCACTCTCATATATTGCACTTCTAAAATTTCCCTTAATGTAATTCATAATTTCTTCCTTCAGCGATAATTAAATCAAGTATATCATTCAAACTTTTGTTTGTCCAGTGGGATTTAAAAAAATCTCACTAAGGAGATTTTAAAAGTTTTTTGACTGTGATTTTACTTCAAATTTTGCACCGAGTTCGGAAGCAATAAACAATCCTCTAGTAAGTAAGGTATCAATCTTTTCAGAACTATTATTATCTAGCATTAAATATTCAGTATTAGCAATAATCTCTTCTATCTCCAAGACTTTACTCATAGCCGTCTCTTTTATTTCCTCATCATCCCAAGCTCTAACTGTTTCTGCTGTTGACTTTAAAAATTCAATAATTTCGCCATCTGACTCAGTTGCAACAATATTATAAATTCCTGATTGTTCATACTCAATATGACTTTTAAAGCTTTTATTATGAAGAACACCAATTGTAACCGCATAACCAACTAATATAACTACAAATCCTGCTAAAGCAAAACGCTCTAAATTAGAAGTTTTCATTTTTTTCTGAGGAGATCCTCTAAAAGTTCCTCTTTTTATTTTTTCACTGTTATAAACTCTAACTTCAGCTTGTTTTTTTGCTTCATTAGCTATACCTATGAATCTTTCATCTAATGCCATATTTAACACCTCAATTTATTATATATATCCATTATATATTTAAATCACAATTTTATCAACAATTTTTCCTTCTAAAGGATCAACATTAACAATTTCTAGATAATATATTTTATTCTTTTCTAAATTTTCTTTAATTTTTATTTCTAAATAATTACTAGTATGCCCAATAGCAAGATAATTTTCAACCTTTTCAATTAATATATCCAATTCTTGACCCAAAAATTTATTTTGATACTCTAATTCTAATTTAAAAGAAAGTTCCAATAAATTATTGGTTCTCTTTTTCTTAACATCATCTTTTACTTGAGTCATTAAGCTAGCTTGGGTTCCATCTCTTTTAGAATAAGGAAAGACATGAATTTTACCAAACTTTATTTTTTCACTAAATTCCAGAGTATTATTAAAATCCTCATCTGTTTCATTAGGAAATCCAACAATAATATCAGTGGTAATATTAATATCAGGTCTAATAGCTCTTATTTGTCTGATTTTATCTTCATAGTATTTTAAATCATATTTACGATTCATTAATTTTAAAATATTATCACTACCACTTTGAAGTGGAATATGAAGATGATTACATATTTTAGAATTATTTTTTAATTCTTCTAAAAAGTCACTATCTAATTCAGTTACTTCAATACTAGATATTCTAATTCTTTTAAGATTATCTATTTTACTAATTTTTTTAATAATATCAATTAGTCTTTTACCATTACTATTATAGTTTCCGGTATGAATTCCCGTTAAAACTATTTCCTGATGACCGTTTTTAACCAAAGTTTCCACTTCTTCTATTACTTTAAAAAATTCTTTACTACGTTCTTTTCCTCTAACATAAGGGATAATACAATAAGAACAGAAATTGTTACAGCCATCTTCAATTTTAACAAATGCTCTGGTTTTATTCTGATATGAGTCTAAAGTCATATCTTCAAATTCTACAGTTCTCAAATTATAAAACTTTTTAATTTTATTTTTATTAATTAAATATTCATTTAAATAATCAATTATCTTACTTTTATCTTTATTACCAATTAAAATATCAATTGGTAAATCCAAAGTTCTTTGATGGTTTTCAGCCATACAGCCACATACTATAATTATTGCATGAGGACTATCTTTTTTTGCTTTTCTAATTAATTTACGACTTTTACTATCTGCCTGATTAGTTACAGAACAAGTATTAATAATAATTATATCTGAATTTTCTTCATTATAAAAATAATTATTTTTAATTAATAATTCTGTCATATATTCACTTTCATAATTATTTACTTTACAACCTAAAGTAACTATTTTAAATGTCATAATACCCACCACAAAAAGATTTTAACACAAATTATTAAAGATTAAAACATCTTAATCTAATATAAATAAAAAAGCCTTATAGGCCTGATAGGTTTTGTTGGAGTTTTTTTAGAGCTT
>CAYTSB010000020.1:12577-15255 GCA_964440405.1 uncultured Muribaculaceae bacterium | reverse complement strand
AGATTTTGGGAAAGAACAATAAAGGATTATACTAATAATAATTATAAGATTGAATTTCCTAAACCTAATAGAACAACATTTATTTTTAATAATGAATAAAAAAGAATAGATTGGTGGAGTGAGAACATGGATAGATTTTTTTTAGAAGAGCCAAGCCAAGCAAGAAAAGAAGAAGCACTTGAATATTTAAAAGAGCATATAGAGTATAATTCTGATATAAATGGGGTTGGCGGAATGGACAAGTGTTTAAATAAAACAACTTATGAAGATTGGCTTATTGAAATTCAAAAAAGAAAAGATAAAGAATATGCGTATAGTATCAATCGCGTTCCGCAGCAAACATTTTTCTTGATTAGAGAAAATGATAATAAGCTGATAGGAACAATAAATATTAGATATGATTTAACCAAAGAGATGCTGGAATTTGGTGGCCATATTGGATATGGAATAAGACCAACCGAAAGAAGAAAGGGATATAATAAAATAAATTTATATTTAGGATTATTAAAAGCTAAAGAAATAGGCTTAAAAAAAGTAATGTTAGATTGTTCAGTGACAAATTTGGGATCAGAAAAAACAATTAAAGCTCTTGGTGGTATTTTTGAAAGAAGTGGAATAGATCCTTACGATAATGAATTAACAAATGTTTACTGGATAAAGGTTAATGATGCAATTGATAAATATAAAGAAGTTTATGCCCAAAGCATAATAAGATAATTTATTAAAATATAAAAAGAGAAGGAAAATAAATGGATATTAAAATAATTGTAGCCACTAATGAAAATGTTAGCAAAGCTAATGAATTTTTAACTAGATTAATAAGAGATGAAAAACAATATGACAATAATATCAATAAAAATTGTGTTGTTAATTCTTTATATGAAAAATTATTAGAAAATCCCAATAATTGTATATTATTTGCTAAAGTTAACAATCAAATTATTGGTTATTTATATGGATTTTTAATTAAATAGTTGGAGGATTTATGGAAAGAAAATTGGTGTTAACTGGTATTATTAAATGCAAAGATGAATATTTAGTAGTCAAAAGAAGTAAAACTGATGCTTTTTTGCCAGGAGCTTGGGAATTTCCGGGTGGAAATATTGAAGATGGTGAATTAATATTAAATGCATTTAAAAGAGAAATTTTTGAAGAAACAGGTATTAATATTGATAGTAATAATGTTAAATTAATAAATTTTTATGATAAAATAAAAGAAAAAGAAACAATATATCATTATATAGAACTTGATTTCTTAATTGAATTGAAAAACAAGGATATCAACATAGTACTAAGTCAAGAACATTCTGATTATACTTGGGTAAAAGCAGATTCAGATTTATTAGATGAATTTATTAAAAATAAGATTAAAAATATTTAAGTGAAGTTTTGAATATGGAAAACAAATGGCAATTATGCGTATGTGGGGTATTAAGATGTGATGGAGAATATTTATTAATTCAAAGAAATTTAATTGATGATAGTATGGCAGGTTTTTGGGAAATGCCAAGCGGAAAAATGGAATTTGGTGAAAAAGCAGAAGAAAGTTTGATTCGTGAAATAGCCGAAGAAATAGGAATAAATGTAACTGAATTAGATAAAATTATTATTGGAATTTCTGAATATTCATCGTCTGAAAATGGAATTACAAAACATAGTGTACAATTTAACTACTTAATTAATATTTCAACCAAAGATATTTCAATAAAATTAAGTAGAGAACATATTGATTATTTGTGGGTAAAGAAAACTGATGAAAAAGTAGATAATTTCATATCAGAAATTATTAATAATGCTGAAAAAATTAGTCCGAGTGAAAATATGAATCAGGGATTGGGGTTATAATCATGAAAAAAGCATTAGTATTATTAAGTGGGGGTATTGATAGTGCTGTAGCACTAGCAGTTGCTGTAGAAAAATATGGAAAAGAAAATGTCGAAACCCTAACTTTTAATTATGGACAAAAAAATATAAATGAAATTAAATATTCAAAAAAACTATCTAATCATTATGGAGTAAATAATGTATTGTTAAATATATCTTCAATATTTAAACATGGTAATAGCTCTTTGTTAAAATGTTCTAATAAAGAATTATCACATTTAACATATAATGAACAAGTAAAGATTAATGGAACATTAAAAGTTGATACTAATATACCATTTAGAAATGGAATATTTTTGTCAATAGCAACATTTATTGCTGCCAGTAGAAATCTTGATGTAATAGTGTATGGGATTCATTTTGAGCCCGGTATTGTAATAGATTTATATCCTGATTGTACTGATATATTTAACAAATCTATGTATACTGCAATATTTAAAGGCAGTGGAAATAAAGTGAAAATTGAAGCACCTTTTGTAAATATTTTAAAACCAGATGTAGTAAAAATTGGAATAAAATACAATGTTCCATTTGAAAAAACGTGGACTTGCTATGATAATGGTAAATATGCTTGTGGAAAATGCAATTCTTGTCAAGATAGAATTACATCGTTTAAACAAAATAACTTTGAAGATCCAATAAAGTATAACTAATTGGATAGTCTTGCGGAATTCAACAATATTTCGTTCTAACTAGGTTATACTCCATCTTTAATGGTACAAATATTTGATTTTAATACAATTTGAAGAAGTAAAAAAAGCAAATACCTTAAATTTAGAAGAAGGATTTTCTTG
>CAYTSB010000020.1:0-12477 GCA_964440405.1 uncultured Muribaculaceae bacterium | reverse complement strand
TTGAAGAAGTAAAAAAAGCAAATACCTTAAATTTAGAAGAAGGATTTTCTTGGCAAGGGGATACTTATGGATTTGTATTTTTCAAGGTTGATGAAATAAAAGAAGAATATATTAGGCATTTTGAGAACAGTGTAAAAACATCACAAGCTCAATATATATTTGAAAAAGATTTATAAAATAGATAGACTTGGTATGAAAAAATAGTTAAAGTTGTTTCTTTTCAACTTTAACTATTTTTATTGTATAACCAATAGGTGCTAATATGTCAATTAATGAATTAACTGAAGGAGAGTGCATATTGCTTTCAATTCTAGCAATCTTTTCCCTAGTAACCCCTGAATATTGGCTAAACAATGTTTGAGTTAAATTATTTTCTTTTCTAACTCTAATAAATTCTTTAACGAATTTATTTTGCAATTCTTCCTTAGTATATTCATTTTGAATGTAATTTACTACATCAGACATAAAACCACCTGAGTGCATTGTATCACAATTGATACTTTGTGTCAAGTTGTATCAATTGTGATACTTTAAATTCTTTAAAATTATTGAATACCAATATTTTCCAATATATAATTAAAGACATAAGGGGAAAAGATATGAAAAAAAATAAAAATTATGGAATTGATATTGATGGAACATTAACTAATTTTGAGAAATTTATTTATGATAATGGCGTAGATTATATGAGAAAGAAATATCAAATAGAATTAACATATCCTTATGGATATGATGTTGATGAAACTTTTGAAGTTGCAGATGTTATGGTTTTGAGAGGTTATAACCAAGAAGAGGCAGAATTATTAGCAAAAAAGATAATGTCAGATTTTTGGAATAGATTTTATTTAAAATATGCTTTGCTTACGCCATTTAGAAATGGGGTAAAAGAATTAACTCAAGAAATGCATAAAAATGGCGATAAAGTCTATATAATATCATCACGTAAAAGAACTTGTGAAACTGGTTTAATTGGAGCTATAATGCGAGGCACTGTAAGATTGCAGCTACTTTTAAATGGAGTTCATTATGATGAATTAATATTATGTGAAAATGATGATGAAAAACTTAAAGTAATAGAAGCTAAAGAAATTGATGTAATGTATGATGATAAGCCATATATTATGGATAGACTTCCGGAAAATATCGATACAATTTGTGTTAATAGTGGTTATAATCAAGAAGGAAAATTTACTAGAAAAGCTACTAGAATAGATAATTATGTGGATGAATTAACTCGTTTTAAAAAAATGAATGGTACTTTAAAAGGCGGAACAGTAGTTTCTAAAGGAAGAAATGAGTTTAAAAAAGAAATGGAGAAAACAGAGCGAACTTATAGAATTTTAAAATTCATTGCTAAGCCAATTGTTAATCAAGTATTTAAACCAATAATATTAAACGCTGAGAATGCTGAGATAGAAGGTCCAGCTGTTGTGGCACCAACTCATCGTGAAACACTTGATCCATTTGTTATTATAACAACAAATAATTTATCTATTCACTGGGGTGCTTTAAAAAGATTTTTTGATGCAACTGACAGTATATTTAATAACAGTAAAAAACCTTTTTTATGCAAATTAACTTCAAAATTATTTACAATGATTGGAGCAGTTCCAGTTGATAGAGATAATCCTCGAGCTATAGATAGCATAAAATTTGTTAAATATCTTAGAGAAGATGGGGTTGTTGGTATCTTTCCTGAAAGTAGTACAAATAAAAAACTAGAAAATAAATATGGCAAATTTCGCTTAAGTAAACTTGTTACTCAAGAAGAAGGGACTCACGATGTAGAAGAAGGCGCTTTCAGATTAACTCAAAAATATAACGCTACTCTTTTACCAATATCTATAGTGTGGATTCCTAAGAATTTGGATTTAGAAAATAAAGTAGTTATTAATTATAGAAAGCCGATTAAATTAGACGGTCAATATGCATTAAGTGAACTAGCAAATATGTGGTTAGAATCAGTAAATGAGGGAATTGTTGAAAGCACCAGTTTAGTGGAAGAGATAAGACAATGTGATTCTATACCTAATCAAAGAAAATTAATTAAAGAATATAAATAATAAAATTTAAAACACTATAAATAGTGTTTTTAAAAGTTACCAAATAGTTGTTTATTATATATAAATTTTATGTTATAATTTTTATATTAATAATGATAGTAGGTGAGTATAATGCATGTTAGTATTTTACTTTTAATTGCTAGTTTGTTCTATGTTGTTTTAATTGCAGTATTATATTTTAGTAAGAACAGAATAAAGCTGCTTGAAAATAAAATATATGAAATTATTATTATAGTTACAATTTGCGGTATAGTATTAGATATTTCTGGCATTTATGCCCATATGTATTTATCAGAAACTAATCATATTAGATGGTTAATTGTTAAATTTTATTTATTATTTTTAATAACATATGCTTTTTTGCTTACTTTTTATATTTTCTTTTCAGCAATGAATCAAAAAAAAGAAGAATTTAGCGTAAAAACTTATAAAAATAAGCCATGGTTTATTATTTTAATCGTATATATAATTTGTATTGTTATTAATTTTATATTGCCATTTCAATACCATAATGTCCAAAATAGTATTATTTATATTTCAGGATTGAATGCTACATTTACTTACTTAGTAGTTGGACTTAATGTTTTGTTTTGGATTATATATATAATTATAAATTATAAAATATTAAATAAAAAGAAATATATTCCAATGATTATGTTTGCGGTTATTGTTATACCAGGAGCATTACTTCAAATGGCATATCCTCAATTACTTATTGTTACAGCTGTTGGAGGATTTATAACTTCTTTAATGTACCATACAATTGAAAATCCGGATATGAAATTGATTAATGAACTTAATATTGCAAAAGATCAAGCAGAAAGAGCTAATCTGGCTAAAAGTGATTTTTTATCTAGTATGAGTCATGAAATAAGAACGCCACTTAATGCTATAGTAGGTTTCAGTCATGCATTAAAAGAAGAGGATTTACCTGAAAATGTTAAAGATGAAGTTGATGACATTGTTATGGCTTCGGAAAGTTTAATTGAACTGGTTAACGGTATTTTGGATATTTCTAAAATAGAAGCTAATAAACTGGAGATAATTGCTTCGGAATATAGTTTTAAAAAGGTATTTAATGAATTAATATCACTAACTAAAGCCAGATTGTGTGATAAATCACTGGATTTTAGATTTAAATATGATGATAGTATACCAGAAGTTTTATATGGTGATCATGCCAGAATGAAACAGATTATTCTTAATCTTCTTACTAATGCAGTTAAATATACTAAAGAAGGTTATGTTGAGTTTAGAGTAGTATCAGTTATAACTGGGGATATTTGTCGTTTAATTATTACTGTTGAAGATAGTGGTATTGGAATAAAGAAAGAAAATATTAATAAATTATTTACTAAATTTGAAAGACTTGATGTTGAAAAAAGTACAACCGTTGAAGGAACTGGATTAGGATTAGCTATTACTAAAAAATTAATTGAATTAATGAATGGTAAAGTTATTGTTCAAAGTGAATTTGGTGTTGGTTCGAAGTTTACTGTAGCGATTGATCAAAGAATAGTCTTAAATAAAAAAGCAGAAGATTTATCAATAAAAGATCAAAGTGACGATAATGAAATAATAAATGTTGCTGATAAAAAGATTTTAATTGTTGATGATAATACTTTAAATTTAAAAGTGGCCTCAAGATTGCTTAAAAAATATAATGTTAATGTTACTGAGGTGACTTCAGGCTTTGCCTGTATTGATAAAATTATTAATGGTGAAATTTACGATTTAATTTTACTTGATGATATGATGCCTAAACTAAGTGGAATAGAAACCTTAAAAAAATTAAAAGAATTAGATGAATTTATTACTCCGGTTATTGCTTTAACTGCTAATGCAATTAGTGGCATGAGAGAAAAATATATTAATACTGATGGCTTTGATGATTATTTAGCAAAACCAATTGAACTTTCTGAATTAGATCGAGTGATTAAGAAATATTTACAAAAAAATTAAATATGTTATAATCTAATTAGAATAGGGATGAAGTTTATGAAAGATATTAATTTTTTATTAAACAACGGTGTGGATATTCAAAAGAGTTTAGAATTGTTTGGAGATATAGAAACTTATAATTTAACATTAGAAGATTATTTACTTGCCACTTATGAAAAGTTACCTAAAATAAAACAATATAAGGAAACTGCTGATATGGCTAATTATGCAATATTAGTCCATTCAATTAAAAGTGATGCTAGATATTTTGGTTTTACTAAGCTGGCCGAACTGGCTTATGAACATGAACTTAAAAGTAAGGCTAATGATAGTACTTATGTCTTTGAAAATTTTAATAGTTTAATGACAGAAGCTAATCGTATGACTCAAATAGTAAAGATTTATTTAGGTAAAGAAAATGCTCCTCAAATTAATGTTAATCCTAATCCTAATCCTGATCCTTCTACCCCTAAAGATAAAACTATTTTAGTGGTTGATGATTCTAATATTGTTTTAAGTTTTATTAAAAAGATATTTAATAATGAATACCAAGTAATACTGGCAATGGATGGCAAAGAAGCTCTTAATGCTATCGCAGCCGATCTCAATCATAAAATTTCATGTATGTTATTAGATCTTAATATGCCAAATATTAATGGCTTTGAGGTTTTAGACTATTTCAAAAACAACAATTTATTCAGTAAAATACCGGTATCAATTATTACTGGTGAAGATTCAAAGGAAATTATTAATAAAGCATTTACTTATAATATAGTTGATGTTTTGACCAAACCATTTAATGAAAGAGATGTAAAAAGAATAGTTGAAAAAACAATTATTATGGGCAAATAGAAAGAAACATTATGTATATAGATGAAATCACAATTAAAATAACTGCTGGTAAAGGTGGAGATGGTGCTACCTCTTTTCGTCGTGAGAAATACATTGAAATGGGTGGACCTGATGGTGGTAATGGTGGCAAAGGGTCCGATATTATTTTTAAAGTTGATAAAAATTTAAAAACTTTGATTGATTTAAAATATATGCATCATATTAAAGGTAAAAAAGGCAGTAACGGAGAAGGCGGAAACCGTTATGGTAAAAGTGCTGAAAATATTATTGTTAGAGTACCTGAAGGAACAACAATTACTGATTTAGATACTAATTTAGTTATTGTCGATTTAATTCATGATAATGATGAATTTATAATTTGTAAAGGCGGTAGAGGTGGCAAAGGCAATAAAGCATTTGCTACAGGTGGTGATAAAGCTCCAAGATATAGCGAATTGGGTGAACCTGGTGAAGAAAGATTGGTTAAATGCGAATTAAAAGTTTTAGCTGATGTTGGTTTAGTAGGACTGCCCAGTGTTGGAAAAAGCTCTATTTTATCAGTAATCAGTGCTTCAAAGCCAAAAATTGCAGCCTATCATTTTACAACTTTAACTCCTAATTTAGGATTAGTTACTTTAAAAGATAAAAGAACTTTTGTAATGGCAGATTTGCCGGGACTTATTAAAGGAGCAAGTCATGGAATTGGTTTAGGTGATAAATTTTTAAAACACACCAGCAGAACCAAATTAATTGCTCATGTTATTGATATGGGAGCTAGCGAAGGTCGAAATCCCATTCTTGATTATGAAGAAATAGTTGAAGAGTTACATAATTACAGTGAAGTTTTAGCTAATAAAAAGCAAATAATAATTGCTAATAAAATGGATTTACCAACTGCTAAAGAAAATTTAAAAAAATTTAAAGCTAAATATCCTGATTTAAAGGTTTTGGAAACCAGCGTTTATAATATGACTGGAATTGATGAAATGCTGATTTATTTAAGAGATGAATTAGATAAAATAGAAGATCAGGAATTATATAATAAAGATGAACTGGAAGACTATGTTATTTATAAATTTGATGAAGAAGATCTTTTTACAGTCGAAAAAGAAAATAATATATGGCTATTAAAAGGTGAAAAAGTTGAAAAGCTATTTAAAATGACCAGATTTGATAATCCTGATGCTACTATAAGATTTGCCCATAAATTAGCTAAAATGGGGGTTGATGAAAAATTAGAAAAAATGGGTGCCAAACCAGGTGATGAGGTTAAAATATTAGATTATATCTTTATTTTTAAAGGGTAGAGTAGTTCCTAATTTAATATTAATACTTGTGTATTTAGGTAATTCTAAAACATGAGTATTTTTATTTACTATAATTATTTTATCTTTTGGAACATTAATAAATTTATAAATAACTTTATAATTATAATCTAAAAATAAAACATCAATATTATCAAGCATATTATAGGTATGAATTTGATTACAATAAGGTATTAATAAACCTTCAGTAATATTTTTAATGCCCATCAGGCCTTTTATTTTTTCTGCTAAACTTTTAGCTATTTTTATCTTAATCATATTTTATTTTATTAAAAAGTATTATATTTGACATAAAAACTAAAGAATTATATAATAAACTAAGGAGATAAGATTATGAATAAAACTGTTTTAACTGGAATAAAACCAACAGGTGATTTAACTTTAGGTAATTATATTGGAGTTATTAATCCTTTAATTAAAATGCAAAATGGTGATTATGATGAAATGTTTTTCTTTGTTGCTGATTTGCATGCTTTAACTGTACCGCAAGATCCTAAAGAATTAAATAACCGTTTAAGAAAATTTGTAGCAATGTATATTGCCTGCGGTATTGATCCAAAAAAAGCAACTATTTATTTACAATCAGAAAATGAATATATTCCAGCTATTTCATGGCTTTTAGAATGTAATACTTATTATGGTGAATCATCAAGAATGATCCAGTTTAAAGAAAAAAGTAAAAGTAATGCCAATTTTTCAGTTGGACTGCTAACTTATCCAGTTTTAATGGCAGCTGATATCTTATATTGTGATGCTACTCATGTTCCAGTTGGCATTGATCAAAAGCAGCATGTTGAACTTGCCAGAAATATTGCCGAAAGATTCAATAAAAAATATGGTGAGACTTTTGTCATTCCTGAGCCTGTAATTGAAGCAGTTACGACCAAAATAAGGGATTTAAAAAATCCTGATAAAAAGATGAGTAAATCAGAAGATAATCCTATTGGAGTAATTTCTTTATTTGATGATGCTGAAACAATTCGCAAAAAAATTATGGGAGCAGCAACTGATAGTGGCAGTGAAATTAAATATGACATCGAAAATAAACCTGGAATATCTAATTTATTAAGTATTGCAGCAATTGCAAATGGCTTAGCTATTAATGAGATTGAAAATGAATTTAAAGGTAAAAACTATGGTGAATTTAAAAAGTATGTTGCCGAAGCTTTAATAAATAAATTAGGACCTATTCAAAAAAAATATAATGAGTTAATAAACAGTCCTGAACTTGATCAAATACTAGATGCAGGAATTAATAAAGCTAGAATTGTAGCTAAGGCTAAATATGAAGAAATGATAACTAAGATTGGATTAAAAAGATAATATATCTGAATATAAATCTTAAAATACTATAATGATTATAGTATTTTTTTATGTTATACGATATAATTAAATAGGTGATAGTAGTATGGAAAAGTTATATGATGTTGCGATTGTTGGAGCGGGACCAGCTGGTTTGTTTGCCGCTTATGAGTTAATTACAAATAATAAAAAGTTAAAAGTTATTTTAATTGATAAAGGCCGAAAAGTCGAGATGAGACATTGCCCAATGAATGAGCGTCATATTGCTTGTCAAAATTGTAATCCCTGTCATATTTTATCAGGAATGGGTGGTGCCGGAACTTTTAGTGACGGTAAACTTAATTTTATTCCTAAATTAGGTAAATCAGATTTATTTAAATATATGGGAACTGCCGAAGCATTTAAATTAATTGATGATACTGAAGAAATATTTAATAAATTTGAAATGGATAGTGATATATTTCCATCTAATATGAAAGCAGCTTTAGCTTTTCAAAAAGAAGTAGTAAAATTAGGAGCAAACTACTTATTAATTAAACAAAAACATATTGGTTCAGATGTTTTACCTAGTAAGATTGAGTTAGTGTGTAATTATTTAGAAAAATCAGGAATAACTATTTTAGATAATACCAATGTTAAAGATATTGAAATTATTAATATTGATTTATATAATTTAATAACTGAAACTGACTTAAAAGAAGGCATAATTCAAGCTAAAAAGGTAATAGTTGCTCCTGGTAGAGTTGGTGCTAAATGGGTTCAAGAACTTGCTGATAAGTATCAAATTCAATATTTAAGTCAAAGCATTGAAATTGGAGTAAGAGTAGAAGTAAAAAAAGAAATTTTAGAAGATTTATGCAAAGTAATCTATGATCCAACTATTTTTATTAAAACTAATACTTATAATGATCAAGTCAGAACTTTTTGTACTAATCCTGGTGGTTATGTAACAAAAGAAAACTATTATGGCTATATCTGTGTTAATGGTCATGCCTTAAAAAATAAAAAATCTAATAATTCTAATTTTGCTTTTATTTCAAGAGTCAGTTTAACTGAACCAGTAACTAATACTAGAGAATATGGTGAATCAATTGCTAAAATTGCTAACTGTTTAGGAGATTCAAAACCAATTATTCAGACTCTTAAAGATTTGAGAAAAGGTAGAAGATCAACCTGGCATCGAATTGATAAAAACTTTGTTGAACCTACATTAAAAGAGTGTGTGGCAGGAGATTTAGCTTTAATTTTACCTTATCGAATTATTAAAAATATCCTAGAAGGATTAGAACAACTGGATAAAATAATCCCTGGAGTAAATAATGATGAAACTCTTTTATATGGACCAGAAATCAAGTTTTACAGTAATGAAATAGAAACTAATAATAACTTCAAATTAGAAAAATATAATATTTACTTTGTAGGAGATGGAGCAGGTAAAGCTGGTAATATTGTTGTTGCCTCTGCAACCGGTTTAGTTGCTGCTAGAGATATTTTAAATAATAAATAAATATATTAATTTTGAAAATTTAAAGAAAAGTACTGATTAGTATTATCAGGCTTTTTTTAGTATGAGCACCAACTGAGTATGCTGATAAATAATGAATGACAGATTTAAAATAATATGTTAAAATAATTATAGTCATAATAAAGAGGGGATTTCATGGCTAGTAAAAAGGGTAGAACAATTTGTGTATTTTCAGCTAAAGGTGGAGTTGGTAAGACTACTACTGTTTTAAATATGGCTGGAATATATGCTAAAATGGAGAAAAAAGTCTTGATTCTTGACTTTGATATTTTTAATGGTGGAATAGCTTTATATTTAAATAAAGGGGCTGATATGACCATTTATAATTTAGTTGATGATTTAAGTAATTCCAGATATAGTGATTTAACCGAGTATACTAATAAATATAACGACTATATTGATTATATAGCAAGCCCTAAAGATCCTCGTCAGGGGATAAAAATAAGTAATAAATATATTAATTCTATTTTAGAAAGAGCAGAATATCTATACGATATTGTTTTAATTGATACTACTCATATTTTAAATAATATTAATTTAAGTATTTTGGATTATGTTAAAAACATTGTGTTTTTACTAACTAATGATCCATATGACTTGAAAAATTTAAAATCAGTTATTGCAATTTTTAAAGAATTAAATATTGATAAGTATAAAGTTGTTTTAAATAATGGGATTAATCCTTATAAAAGGTATTTTTCTAATTATGATATTAAAAGTATAATCAATACTAATATTGATTATATAATTCCTAAAGAAGGATTTATCAAAGATATTGATAATTTTGTGATGGATAATGATATTCTATCTTTAGAAAAAAGGACGGGAATGGGTGCATCAAGATATATAGAAATTTTAACAAAATTAGCAGTTGATTTAATTAAAGATGGTGATGCAAATGAAAAATAGTTTAATTGCGGCTTTTGATATTAAAAATGAAGTTGGATATAATAATCTGACTGATTATGAAATGTTTAAGGATAAAGATTTATTAGATCAGCTTAGAACTAGAATTATTGAGAGTTTAATTGATGAGAATATTACTAAAGATAAAATATCTAATGAGATTATTAATTCTAAAATTAATGTTTTAACTGAAGGTATTGATTTAAGTAATTTGGAAAGAAGTTATCTATTTGATTTAATTAATGAAGAAGTTAATGGCTATGGCCCTTTAACTCATTTGCTTGATAATAATGAAATATCAGAGATAATGGTTAATCGTCCTGATGAAGTATATATTGAAGTTAATGGGAATCTTATTAAAGATGAAAATACATCTTTTATTAATGATGAACATATTTTAAGAACAATTAAGATGCTAATTGAACCAATTGGTAGAACTATTGATGCCAGCAATCCAATGATTGATTCAAGATTAAAAGATGGCTCTAGAATAAATGCCGTAATTCCACCACTATCAGTTGCTGGACCTGTTTTAACTATTCGTAAATTTAAAGATGGAATGAACAGTATTGAAGAACTGATTAGATTAGGGACTCTTACTCCGGAGATGGCTAGATTTTTATCCAGTGCAGTAATGGCCAAACTTAATATTATTGTTTCTGGTAGCAGTGGCAGTGGTAAAACCTCATTATTAAATATTTTAGGCAGTTTTATTCCTAACAATGAAAGAATTATAACAATTGAAGATGCTGCTGAACTTAATTTAGAAAAAGAACATGTCATTTCACTGGAAACAAGAAATTCTAACTATAATGAAGAAAAAGATGTCACTATTCGCGATTTAGTCATAAACAGTTTAAGAATGAGACCCGATCGAATCATTGTCGGTGAAGTAAGAGGAATTGAAGCTTTTGATATGCTTCAGGCAATGAATACCGGCCACGATGGGGGAATGACAACACTACATGCTAATAGTCCTGTTGATGCTTTAAATCGCTTGGAAAGCATGGTTTTAATGAATGGCATGGAATTACCGGTTAAAGCAATCCGAGAATATATTAATAATGCGATTGATTTAATTGTTAATATTGATCGAATGAGTGATGGCAAAAGAAAAATAACTTCAATTACTGAAATTCAAAATATTGTTGATGACCGAATTGTTTTAAAAGAAATATTTGCATTTAATCAAACGGGTTTGACTGCAACTGGTGAAGTTATCGGTGAATTTATTCAATATAATTTTATCCCTAAATGTTATGAAAAAATAAAAGCCAGAGGAATTAAAGATGTTGATGATATTTTTAATTATCGTTTTCAGATAAACGCTTTGCCAAAATTAAATGATAAATAGAAAGTAGTGATTTTTATGAAATTAAGTACATTCATTGAAAAAAATTACTTAATTATTTTAATTTTAATTATTAGTTTTATTTTAGCTAATTATCTTACTAAATTTTTAATATCTTTAAATAATAAGAGAAGAATTGCCAATTACAGTTTAAATATTAATGATCAGCTGGAGCATAATTCTTTAGTTGATAAAATAATTATTATCTTAGAATCTTTAATTAATAAAATAACTGTTTTTTTAAATAAATTTAAAATTTTTAAAAATTTTAGTTTAAGATATCAGAAATACAATTATCAGAATAAAGATAACGGTTACTATTTAGCAATTAAAATTATGACTAGTGTTACTTTTTTAATAATCTATTTAATTACTATAGTAGTTTCTTCTTATGAATTAATTTTAGTATTATTACCATTAATTTTATTAATTGGTTTCTTTTTGCCAGACTTTATTTTCTTATATAATCATAATAAATATCTAGCTATTATTAAAAATAATTTTTTAGAAGCAGTTATGATGCTTAATAATCTTTTTAAAGGTGGTCTTACTATTACTGAAGCAATTAACAGTATGAAAGATAATCTTACTGGTCCTTTACAAAAAGAATTTAATAATATCGCTGTAGATTTATCTTATGGAATAAGTATTAATGATACCTTTTTAAGATTTTATAATAGAGTTGGATTAGAAGATATTAAATATTTAGTTAATGCTTTAACGATCGTTAATATTACTGGTGGTGAAGCAACTAAAATATTTGACGATATTCTAACCACTTTAATCAATAAACAAAAATTAAGTTTAGAAATAAAGAAAATAACAATGAAAAGTAAAATTCTTACCAGAATATTTATTGTTTTACCATTTCTTACAATGATAGCTCTTTCTTTAATCAACAAAGATTATTTTGAAGTACTATATAAGACCCCTAAAGGAGTCTTAATTCTGGGTTTAGTTGTTAGTTTATATCTAGGATATATATTTATCATTAGAAAGGTTTTAAAGGTTCAAAATCATGTTAAAATCAGTCTCTGAAAAATTATATTTAAAATCTACTATTAAAAGAATAAATTATAAAGTTAGATTAATTGATTCAAAAATTAATATTTATATCTTTTTAAATTTAAGATTATTTATATCTTTAGTTATTTTTGGTTTAACTATTTATTTAACAAAAAATATTTTATTGGCATTGCTATTAATTGTTCCTTTATATATCATTATTGAATA
>CAYTSB010000019.1:0-15343 GCA_964440405.1 uncultured Muribaculaceae bacterium | reverse complement strand
TAAAAGTGTACCTAAAAAAATGAAAAAGGCCACAAAGCCTTTAATATAAACAAAAATGGAGCCACAAGGGCTCCTTCATGGGGAAGAAAGCGATAGAAAAAATTTATACTTTCTTGTATAAACAACAATTAAATTAACTTACTTTATACATCATCTTCTGAGTAATGATCATCTTCCTCTTGTCCACCATCTTCTTCAAAGTTCCATGGTCCATTTTTACCTTCTTGAACTAAGTCTTTTTGCCAATCTTCAAGATCATACTCATTCATTTCTTTTTCTTGTTTTATCTTAGCATTATCATCTTGATTATTTGATAATGCTTTAATTAATTCCCAAATTACACCCATTTAATCATCTTTCCTTTTCTTTTTGGAGTCTTGCAAATTTAGATCGACTTTCTTTTTCATTAAAGTTTTATCAAGTGGTTATAAGCTAGCTTTCATATCATTAATAATAAAAGTTGTTTCGTTTCTTGGGTCTGCCCCAAAATAGTCAATTTGAACATCTTGATTATGACTAATTTTATATTTAGATATATAAGTGGAATAGTTTCCGCGACCAGTTGTTACTTTGGAAAGTTCAACCAAAAAGTTCATCATATTGACGGCTGGAGCTTCGACTTCAATAGTAACAATTTCATCAAAGCTTTTCGTTAATTGATAGATAGTAATTTTGTTACTGCACCAAGTGAGGCTTGCGGGGTTGTAATTATAAAAGTTGAGATTGATTCTAATAACTTTATCTTCGCTTTTTTTAATGCTCTAAATAAGGCGATTAAAGTTTGCTCCTTGGCGATCTATTTTATTAATAAATATTATGACCGGAATATTCTTTTCTTGTAACGCATGCCATATAGTATATGTTCGTGCTTCTAATCCTTCTACTCCTGAAACCACTAATATAGCACCATCTAATACCCTAATAGCTCGTTCTACTTCGGCGGAAAAATCAACATGGCCAGGGGTATCAATTAACTGAATAGTTTTATTATTTAATTGAAAAGAAACTAAGGTGTCTCTAACTGTGATACTTCGCTTTATTTCAATTTTTAAATTATCCGTTACGGTGTTTCCTAAATCAACTCGCCCAATGTTTTTAATTACGCCCGTATGATATAACAAATACTCAGTAATTGTTGTCTTACCAGCATTAGCATGAGCAAAAACGCCTAGAGTTAAGACTTGTTTATCTTTACTATTCATCTTATCATCCTTCTTAAATTATTGGTTTTTATAAATTGCTAAGAGTTATAAATCATCATATACTGCTTGATATTTTTTATCTAATAAAATTATATCATATTATTTATTAATTTATTTTAAAATAAAAAAAGAAATAAGAAGCTTTTCATCTTCTTATTTCTTTTGTTTTATTATTATAAAATTTAAGACAATACTTATTACTAAGATAATTAAGCCAATGATATAACATAGATTATGTCCTAGTAAGGAGATTAAGATGCCTATTAAAGCACCAACGATAGATCCTATTATAATCATATTTATCTTAGAACTAGAATTATCTTTTATTAGCTTTGTTTTACTTAATACTAAAGATAGTCCTTCTCTTATCAGGCCAGTTTTACGATTAAGCGTTTTAAGAAGCATAACAATTGATACTAAACCAATGACACTATTATTAATTATTCCACCTGATAAGAAATTATAGCCGATCAATGATAATCCTATTCCCATTAAGGAAAAGACAATAAAGTTTTTATCTTTAAACTTTATTTCTTTTATAAAACTTTTGCTGTTTTTGATAAGTTGGAACTTTTCTTGGTTGGGTAATACTAAACTAGTAACAAAATATGCCATGATGGTTTTACCAATAAAGCCCCCAAATGAGAAAGTTAAATAATTGGCAATATCCAAAAAAATAAAATTAATATTTAACGATTTTAAGATGATTAAGAAAAACCATACCGATGACATAACAATTATTAAGGTCTTTTTTCTTTTGTTTTTAAAAATCCCTTTAATATTATTATATAAACTTAATATTTGGTTTTTAATTAAGCCGATGATTGAGTTATTTAAGATATCAGTTCCCATAAAGGTCATCTCACCTTCTAAGGGTGATGCCATAAAAGAGATATTTCTTATTTGTTTATTCATCACTCATTCTCCTCTTATTTCATCACAACCGCTTCGGTTTTAATATTTGCTTTACCGAGTGCGGTATCACTTATTTTATCAAGTGATTTCCATGAGACTGTAAATTTATCAATAATTTGATATTTATCTTCTAAGTATTCTAACTTACCACCATCTAACTGCACTTCAATCAATTCTGTTACTTTCGTTTTATTGTTGGTAATTCTAAAAGTGGTTTTTAAAGTTAAGGTTCCTGGAATCCATTCTGCTGGTTTAACACTCTCAAAATCATAGTCGGGATGCTTAAGAGTAATACCCGAAAACATGCCAACGAAGTTTTCTGTTCCGTTGATGTTCCATACCGCATTTTTAAATGGACCATTTGTTTCTTTAAAGAAAGCACCCACATTTTTTTTAGCATGGATATTAGCGGGAAAATAATGTTGTCTAAAATAATTAGCAATGGCAGCTTTTCTCTCTTCAGGAACACTAGCTGGACCATAATGCTCAAATTCCGCATAGCGACCCAATAACATTGAAGGTGATACAAACTTTACCCCAAACCAAGAGAAGGTTTGTGGATCAGCATTTGTATCATTATAAAATACATTATAGTAAGCTTGGATGGCTGTTCCGCCTGATTTTACATCGAGTTTTCCTCTTTCAATATCAGATAAAACATGAACAACATTCACTAAATGTTGAATAAAGTAAGAATGTCTTTCCCCATTTTTTTGGGCGGTATCACCATTTTGATGTTCAATCGTATGACATAATTCATGATGTAAAGATTGAATTTGAGAAAAGTCCCCAATTTGATGAGGCATACAATTATCTAACAAGAAGACATAAGTCGGCCTTGATACATCATATCTACCATCTTCATAATGATTATCAATTTTACCATCAACTTTCTTTGGTGTATATGGACAATTACTTTTAGAGTAAACCCGGTTTTCAATAAAATCTAAGGCACCATGATACGTAGCAATATTTCCAATTTGAATAAATTTATCCACATAGGTTCCCCGTCCATATTCAATCAACCAAGTTATCATAGCTTTAAAATCTACTTGCGGAATTAGTTTTATTTCTAACGTTAAAGTTTTAAATTCGGCACTAGTCATCGAAACATTAATTTTTAAATCAATTTCTGGATCAGGTGCCGTGGTATTTTTAGAAGGATAGATCATAAAGATTGTTGATTGATATTGCAAATCCACTTTAACTTGAGTTTTATTAGCACTATCAACTTTAGCCACAATTTTAGCATCTTCAATTACTTTATTTAAGGCTTTCGCATTTTTCTTTTTACTATCACTTAATATAAACTCAAAATTCAAATTATTAGTGGCTGCATCATCAACCATTAAGTTTTTGCTTGCTTCATCCCATCTCATCACACATAAGGGAATGCGGGCTGCTTTTTCTTCGCGTTTATCATTTTCTTGATCCGAAAAACAATGAATTTTATATTGTTCCGGTGTTTCATTATTATTACATTTTTCATAAGCAGTACCAATACCTTCATAACATAATTGTAATTCAAACTTTTCCGTAACAGTTTCTTTTTCATTTTTGGCAATTATCTCACAAGGAAATTCATGAATGAATTTTTCAAAAGCTTTTTCTTTAGCTTCTTCAGTTGCTTTCGCCACAATTATGTTTTTACCTTGTTTATTTTTATCTAAGGATAATTCAAATAATTTTGACTTATATCTTAATTCAACTTTTGGCTCAATTATAAAATCAACTAATTCATAGCCTAATTCAAATTGTTCATCTGAAGTACCTAATACTTTGAGTTCATTATTTTCAAGTTTAATTTGACCTTCACTAACAATATTAAATTTAACGTTGTTTTGAAATTGTCCGCCTTCCCCGACAAACCGAAAACTAATAATACCTTCTTTTTGGTCGGGTAAGTTACTAATTCTAGCCCGACTATTAGCTGGTTTATTAGGTACATTGACAGAAGCTGTCATTGCATTTTTTTTAAAGGCTGGGGAACTAACTGCGATAACATTATCTTTCGAAAATATTTCAATTTGTTTAGTTAAATCAGTTCGGTCAATTTCACCTTTATCGGATATTTCAATCATTCGAGCTTCTACAACACCTGGTTTATCACCAACTTTAATTTTATCCCCAAAGTTTTTATAAACGACCATTTTATATTTGGTTTCTTCTTCTTCATTTTTAGAGGTTTCTTCTTTAGCTCCCGCTACACCAACCGTGGCTGCCCCCGCCCCTAAAATGCCGAGGATTATGACAGTAATGATTGCAGCGGCGGTTTCTCCGGCGCTACCAGAAGCTATTGTATCAATAACACTTGAAACATCCCCGGTTTTATTAAAGCTAATATCAATAAGCTCAAAACTCATTGCTCCTAAATTACTTTTTTGTTCTGTTCTTAAAGATATAACATAATCATTATGGGTTACCAGTCCTGAATCATAGGTTGTTTTATGTAACTTTTTTTCACCTAATTCGATAATCTTAACCGGCATTGAACTCCAATCATAAAGTGGTCCATTATAATCAACATTGACATCCCATGATAATGAGCCGGCCCCTGAGTCAGTTTTCTCATAATGGGCAACTAAATTAACAGCAAATTTATATTGATGTTTATCCCATTCAAAATCAAATTTAGTGTTATAAGAAGCACTTTCCCCAAGATTAACCTTAATTGTGCCATCTAAGGGTAATGTCATTGATTCAAATGAATAGTTAGTTACTTTTAAGGTTATACTTTTGGGCGGATTTTCCGTCATTTTATTCGATAATTCATACTCCGGATTTGCTCCTTTAAGATTCACTTTATAAGCTTTATATAAATCAAAGCCCTTCTCTTCTGCTTTAACAAAACAAGGAATCATTAGCATAAATGCTAATACCATAATTAAATTTTTTTTTTTCATCATTAACCTCATTTCAATATTGGACATTTACATCGTGAACAATAATCATCTTCAATCTTACATTTTGAAAGGCAAGCGTTACAAAAGATGATTTTATCTTTCGTTTTATCATACTTCTCAAAAGTTTTTAACAAGCCATGATATCTTACTTTATCACCGATTTGATAATAGTTATATACAGTATCAATATTTTTCCATTTCAAGACTTTCTTTTTACCATTCTTACCTTTTATTTTAACTTGGTACACTAAATAGTTAATATAGTAGGTATTTTCATCGGTTCCCTGAGTTTCCGTCTTCTTTTTAATTTTTTTATCGACAACTTCACCATCCCAAGTATTACTTTTTTTTCGACTTAAAACACTACAAGCTCCGATTATTAAAAACATTAAAGCAATGCCACAACCGATGGCAATCGATTCTGTCATACTCATTTCTCTCGTTTTTAATCCGGCCATGTAAAAACCGACCATAGATACTATCGCCGCCAGTACGGAAAATATAATTACAAAGCGATTGGTTTTTTCAACATATTTTAGAAAAGCCTCGTCATTTATTTTTGCTGAATACCCAATCAGTTTATCTTTTATTTCTGCTTTTTCCATTTACACCTCCAAATAATTATATTAAAACACTTCAAAAATTTAACTAATTTAATTATAGCATATTATTCAATATTTATAAGCAAAAACAAAATGTTTTAAAATAAAGAAAAAAGTGATATTTTAATTTAAAGTAGTTTAAAATATCACTTACAATTTTATAGAGTCAATAACTCTTAATGGTCTCCCATCAATCATATGTGGAAGTTCTTTTTCGGCAGCGTTTTTTACCATTTTAATTATTCTTAATCAATTTTAAAATAATTTAAACTCTTTCACATTACTTATGGTTCGTTTTAATTTGATATAAACAAAAACGAGGCCTTGCGGCCTCTCAGGGGGAACAGCTCTCAATGGTTTTTAACAGTCCGTGGTTGTGTAATACCTTGCAACTACGGGCTTTTTGTATGCAGTAGTGTTCTCCCATAATCTTCTAAATTCACTCAAATAGTATCTAAATCGTATCTAATTCCACTTTTTAGTAATTCACCAAATCGCTCAAACCCTTACTGTATATGCCTCAAAACAAAAAGCGAGCCGATTTCTCGGCTCTTCAGGGGTTGTGGGACTATGACATTTCTATACCACTCTACCCGTTAAAACCCTTTAAAAACCGTTGTTTCTCGTTAATAGCTATATAGCAAAAACCTCTAAAAATTGGTGATTTTGTATCTAAATTCGTATCTAATTGCAATTTAGTTGTATCTAAATCTTGATTAATTTCCTTTTTTAAGTGATTAATACACACGAGAAAGGAAGTGATTGCTATGGCAGTTTATCAATCAAAAAGTGTCACTAAGGATGGCAAGTCATTTTTTTATAAAGTTCAATATACCACTGGTGATTCAGAAGAGACACGAACTAAGGTAAGTAAAAAATATGCTACTCGTGAAGAGGCTATGCAAGCAGAACATGATTTCTTGATCTGGATTGTTGATTATAAAGATGTTCCTGTCGATATGACTTTTCAAGAGCTATATGATAAATTTCTTGAAAATAGAAAGCAAGTATGCAAATTCACTACTCTAGCATCTTACCCTAATATGTATAAATATTTAAAAGTGTTTATGAAAATCAAATGTGTAGATTATGATATTGAACATTTCAATAAATGGAAAAAGCAAATGACTGCTAATAAAAAAATATGCCTAAGATATAAAAACGATATTCTTAAACATTGGAAGTCTGTTCTAAATTTTGGAACTCGTTGGTATGATTTTAATTTCTTATCTGTATATAGGAAAATGGATAAGTTCAAAGATCCTAATGGATTAAAGAAAGAAATGAAATACTACACTCTTCCTGAATTTAAAAAGTTTATTTCTGGTGAAGAAGATTCAATGTGGAGATGTTATTTTCAAACACTTTACTACTGTGGTCTTAGATGTGGTGAAGCTAGAGGTTTAACATGGAGAGACATTGATTTAGATAAAAAGAAAATGAAGATTAATAAACAAATTCAAAATAAAAAAACTGAACGAGTTAACGAGTATTACATTGCTGCTCCTAAAACAAGAGATAGCAATCGTGTATTACCTATTTGTGATGATCTGTTGGAGCATCTTTCTGAATATCGCAACGAGTTATCTAAGTTTCGCAATTTTAATGACTCTATGTTCATCTTTGGTGAAGATAATGGTATTAGTCCATTCAATCCTAAAACTGTCCGTAGCATGTGTAAAAAGATAGCAGACGATGCCAATTTAAAACATATTAGACTTCATGACTTTCGACATTCCTGTGCCTCTTTACTTATCAATAGTGGTGCATCTGTTACTATGGTTGCTAAGTATCTTGGACATACTAAGATTGATGTTACTCTTAATACTTATACACATATGTTTCAAAGTGCATTGGATGGTGTTCTGGATATCATTAATAATCTTGATACTGAATCAGAGTAATCTCTGGTTCTTTTTTCATGCATTAAAAAAGTAGGATATCTCTACCCTACAAATTGTAATTTTCAATTATTTATTTCTTTTAACGAATATTACTCCAAGTATTGCTGTTATAACAATAATCATAAGTGGAGCTACTTTGAAATATACCCATTCGAATGAATGCCATAAAGTTCCAATTACTGACCACTCTGGATCACTATAATCCCACGATTGATATGGACTTCCTAATATCGCTAATAAGATAAATAATACTATTAAACATACATCAGCAATTATTAATGTATTAACTAACATTTTTCTTTTTTGTTTTTGTTTCATTGCTAATTGTTCATTAATAACTTCTAACTTTTCTGATATTACTTTCAAATCATTTTTTTCTTTTTCTTCAATACTCTCTCCTAAGATTTCACTAACAGGTGTTTCAAATATTTCAGATATTGTCATTAGCATTTCAGCATCTGGTACAGATAAACCTGATTCCCATTTTGAAACAGTTTGTCTAACAACATGTAATTTGATGCTTAATTCTTCTTGTGAAAGTCCTTTATTTTTTCTTAATGTTTTTAAATTATCTTTTAACATAATATACTTTCTCCTTTCATCAAATTCAGTTTATTATAAAAATACCCGTTGCCACAAGCAATGCTTTTTAACATATTAACAAATTACTATTTGTCGATCTCTTACACTTCAAATTATACCACAAATAATGTATTTAATATCCTCTGAATATTATCTAAAAATTATCTAATTTGTATCTAATTCGTATCTAATACAATACAGTTGTAAGTAATAAAAACTCACAAACCCTTATAAACACTGGCTTAAACAAAAAATGAGACGCCTTTCGGCATCTCTTCAGGGGGCACTTCCTTTTTATTAGAAAATTTAGCAAAATGTCATTTTTTCAACAAAGTATTTTTGACCTTAGAAAAAGTATGTTTTGTCTTAAATTTAAAGAATATTAGCACCTTAAGAGAGACCTAAAATTATTATTAAATTTAAGTTGTAATTTTCTACTATGTATGTCATTTATGACATTTTAGGTACCACATTTTTATGCCTAAAACACTTGATTTTTTTCTTATAATAAGTGATTAATACAATACCTTTTGAAAGGAGGTATTTGTGTGAAAGCTAAAGAAATATTAAACATATTAGCTACTCCATGGTGTTCTAATCAAGACATTATGAAAATTGTTAATGTATCCTCTTCTACTGCTAGTAAAATTAAAAGATGCATAGAAATTGAATTTAGAAAAAAGTATCCAGATAAGTTTATGCCAGCACATTGTGTTCCAACTAAAGATGTCATTAAATATTTTGACATTGATATTGAATTTCTTAAATCAATTGCATACTTTGATAAGGGGATTAACGATGGATTACTTAAATAAATGTCTTATACTTGGAAGATATAGATCAATAACAATTATTGATGAGAATGTTTCTTGTTTAGTTATTGATATAAACGACGAAGATGGATATATAACTATTCCTGTTATTACTAGCTCAGAAGTTGCAAAGAAAATATCAAATAATTGTGAAGAAGACTCATTAATCGGAATCAAAGGAAAAATTGATGCTAATGAGAATGGTTTGATAATTAGAGCTGAGAAAATTTCTTTTTTGAGGCATAAAGAAAGAGTCGATTAATTTCGGCTCTTTTTTTAGTATTCATTTTCATCAAGTAGATCGTTTATTATTTTTATTGTATAATCGTTTGAAATTTCATTATGTTTTTTATAAATATTATATTTGCATTTTTTACATTTTAATGGAACTCTTTTTTTAGAATGTGATAAATTATTATTGTTAAATTCTTTTATAACATTACCATTTGAATCCAATTCTAAATGCAAACTTGCTTTTTCATTCCATCCATAGTTTTTATATAATTTTTCTGTATAACACCAATAAACTATATCATTATGTTTTTTTAATTCTTCTAATACATCAGTTCTAATATAAATAGCACCTGACACTGGATATTTATAAAAACTTTTAGTGTTATTATCACAAAGTATAATTTTATTACCATCATTATCATCCCATGAAGATGTTCTAAAATTATATTTTAAATTTAGATACTTAACTAAGCTTGGTGGTGGAAATGCCATATTAGTTTCTTTTATATCTAAAGAATTAGATTCAAAATTTGGAATAATCATATTCTTACTATATTTTTCAGATGGATAGTCACTTACACTTCCATAATATCTTTTATTTTCAATTGTCAAATATCTTGAATCTTCATTTCCTACTAACTTTTCTTTAGGATTAAAAGCCATATAGCATGAATAAAAAACATTTATAAAATCAACTGCAAATAAATGGACATCTCCGCCTATTAAACTCCAACTATTATTATCACAAATAATAGGTTTCATCATTTTTCGGCAATTTTCTATTGATTCTTTTTTGCTTTTATACCATCTATAATTATTATTCTTATATAAATCTATATTTTCGCAAATTCTATTATTCAATTTATCTACTAATTCGTTGTAAGGACTAACAGGCGAAGTTAAATAGATTTTTTCTTCGTCATACATAATATAAGAATAATTTTTATATCCAAAGGTTTTATCATCATTATATACACTAAACTCACTTGTATAATAATTTGTCATTAACGATCCTAATAAAACATCCTGACTTAATAACAAAATTTTCTTTAAGAGTGAATCTTCAAATTTATTTAAGTGAATATCAAATTTTTCTTTTTCATAACAATTGTATCCATATATATCACATATATTTTTAAATATTTCTTGAAACAATATAAACATTCTCTTAGGATCAATATTAATAATATCAATTGGTTTCATATACTCTTTAAACAAACTATTTCCTACAGAATATTTACAATATCCATTGTTTTTTATACAGTTAAATTGCTTGTACAATTTATTGTTATATTCATATATTTCTTTATTATCATTTAAAATAAAATTATTATACAGTGATAAAGTATTTCCATCAGTATATCGTTCAAATTTCAATAAGTATTTCTCATATATATCTGCAACAAATATAATATGTTTTAAATCCAACTTTGAATCAACACTTACACTTTTAGAAATAATAGTATTTATATTTTTTTTATTCAATAGCTGATATTCATCTTCTTTATTTAAATAAACCGATGCTCTATATACTATTTCAGCATCAATTTCTTCAGGATTATAATATACACTTTTTATAAATTTTGTTATTTTTCTTGTCTTAGAAAGTTTAGTTAAAACATGTATAATACCTTTTTTAATATATATTTCATTAACTTTATCATAGAGTTCAATTAAATCATTAGCAAATTTATTGTTTTTATGTGAAATATCATACACCACTTTTATTGCTAGTTTTCTTATTCTCTCAACAGGTACAGACATTAACCAAAAAGCATAATAAAAATATTCTTCTAATATATCGGTTTCTTTTTCTAAAAATGGTAAAGTATATACCATATTTTTTAAATGCATTAAGTATTCTGATTCCCTAAATTTTACTAATAATTTCTTTTGAATATTCTCATCATCAAGTATTTTTTGATTCAAATAGTTTTTGCAATTAAAAGGTCTGTTGGGATATCCTCCCAATAATAAGAAAAGATTTTGTACATTTTCATATTTAATGAATTCTTGTATACATTTTATTTGATTATTATTAAAAGAAATCTTTTTAAATATTTCTATATCCAATTCTTTACCTATATCTGACTTAAATATTATGCGAAGTGCTATATTAATATCTTTATCTTTATACTTATCTAATAAAACCAATGCAAATGCTTCGTGCATTGAATACATTTTATCCAATTTTTCATTAATTATATTAATAATATCGGTTTCATCTTTATCTTTTATAAAATCAAATAAGGATCTAGCTATAATATAATCTGATAATCTCTGTACAGTAAATAAAAAGTACAATGTATCATCATGCTGATATGATCCCATAAAGTCATTTTGAATCATATTTTCTACAAAACAGCCAAATTTATTCCCCGTGATAGTTTTTAATTCATCTTCAGTTATTGATGTTTTACTATTCTCAAACATGTATGAGCCAATTTTTTTCACAAGTTTCCAATTATCTAATCCACATATTCCCTTAATATAACTTTCCATTATAAAAGTCATTTGTGCTACACTTGGAATTTTCTCTCCTTTAATTTTTGTATTAAATAAAATTTTATTTAACATTGTTAAATATAAAGGATTATTTGATTCAATTACATCAATTAACCTTACGGTTTCAACTCCATATGTTTCAATTAACTTTAATATACTTGACTCAAAATCTACACCCTTAAAGTCATATTCGTTTATTAAAAGTTTAGTTAATTGTTCAACTATATTACTTTTTAATGAAGATGTCCTATATGTAATTATAATATTTATATTCTTATTTTTCTGAATGAGTTTGAGATGATTTAATATTTTTTGTTGTTCACTTTCATTAAACTCATTTAATGCATCTATAACGAAATAAAAATCCTTTTTCTTATTTTTAATTTCATCAAATATAGTTTCAGATATAAAATCATTGTATTTACCATAAATACATAAATGATCTATATTATTTTCACTAAGAGTGTCTTCTAATTTATACACAAAATAGCTTTTTCCTATTCCACCACAGCCTTTTATAATTAATCTGTTCGAGTTAGAAATAATCTCTTTGTACATATTAATATTATATCTATGTTGATAGCTTAGAGATGGATATTTAATTAACATTTCATTAAATAATTTTTCTAATTTATTTAAAAAATCTGTTTTATCTATCTTTCTATTAAATAACAATTTAAAAAGTTTATTAATTTCATTTAGATAGTATTTATCATCAATAAATTCTTGAGGATCAGAAGAATATGGATAAATATCGTCAATCTTCCTAATAATTTGATCAAGTAAATGACTATCTTCCCATTCAAAATTTAAATTATTATTATTTATACCATCTGTCATATACTTTCTATTATTATCATTTAATATTTTATACTCCATATTCAGCCTCCATTCATTTACTAAGTATATTTTTTACAATTCTTGTGTAATTTTTTTCTTTTATTTGCCTATCTAATTCTTTCGATATATCATTTATAGTTTTAGTTATTTTAACATTAGATTTTTGAATTTCTTTAAATTCTTGTATCATTTGTTCTCGCTTTTCATTTAAATATTTTTGATTTTTTTCTCCATAAAAATATAATTCTATTCTTTTATGTTCTCCTGTAGAGTTAGCAGTAAAATATATTACATTTATTAAATCAACATAACTTGAAATAATCATAATATTATCACACATACTATTATCTAATCCTAATTTTTTATTAATAAATTCTAAATAAATATTCTCAATTATTAATTCTATAAATTTAATCTCATTATTAACATATTTCTTTATTTGTTTATTACCAACTAAATAACTGGCTGCTTCTTTAACATTAGTTACATGTGTAATCTTAGACATATAACCATATAATTCTTTTATATCTTCAGAGGTATAACTATATAACAATTCATCACAATGATCTGCCACTATTTTATAAAAATAGCTAGCTTTAGTCATTATATCTATATCAACTGTTTCTATAGTTGTAGCAATTATATACATTATTTCTTCAAAAACATTTCTTAATAAGCATACAGCCATAAGAGTTTTTTCTTTACTTAACAAATCATTAACTACTTCAAGTTCTTCTGATATTTCTTTAAACATGTACTTAGATTTTTTATAATCTGATATCTCTTTAAACTCAATATTTTTTATCATATCAATATAAATCATATTACTTATATCCAGTATTCTTATAGTCTTATTAAAAGAAAAATTCTTGTTTTTATGTTCTAGATCATATATATAGCCTCTTAACTTAGATTTCTTCATTGTTACCTCCATGAAAAAAAGAGCATATTCCATCTTAAAAATGAAACACACTCTATTATTTATATATATTATACCACTAAATTAGAATTTGTTGTTAGATATACTAAAGAATTTATCGAAGAACTCTAATAATTTATCAATAACTTTATTCTTCTTTTCTTGTCTATCATTATTAGGAGTAAACATACTCATTGGAGGAAGTATTGTTGATACTTCTGTACCATTAGTTTCTACTCTTCCCTGTTCGAATGATCTTTGAATAAAGTTATATGTTTCTTCTTTATTTAGATTTTCTTCAACAATTATTTTATCTAATTCTTCTTTCTTTTTACTATTCATAAATGATTCGAAATCAGCATACACATTTGATTCTTGATCTAATGATTCAATAAATGCCATGATTAAATCTTTCTTATTTCTTAAATCTGGACTTGCCATAATTGTCTTTTGAATAGTTACAAGAATCTCTTTATCTTCCATGTTACTGTCATGATATTTTTTTACTAAACCTAAGATGTAATCAATGTTTACTTCTATTGATTTAATCAATTCCATTTCAAATACTACATCTTCAGTAACATCAGTTTTTTCTTGTTTAGCTTTATTTCTAAATTCATTATAAAGTTCAATATAAATACTATGATAATCTTGTTTATCTCTTTCATTTATTAATTCATCATCTTTAAACTCATCAAATGAAGATAAAATATTTGTTACTTTTAATATTGCACCATATAGTTTAATAAACTCTTTTTGTTCTGCTTCACTTTGCATTAATACTCCTGGTGCAAATTTAGATATTAACTTTTCAACCAACGATTTATATCCATCAAATGTTTTCCCATTATCATCTTCATATCCATAGTAGTAATCTTTATATGGTTTTAATAATACGATTCCATGTGCTTCTTCATCACCGAATTTAGCTAATGCTTCATTAAGTCTATCTTCTAGATTTCTAAACGAAACTATATTACCATATGTTTTAACACTATTTAAAATTCTATTAGTTCTAGAGAAAGCTTGAATTAATCCATGCCATTTTAAATTTTTATCAACCCATAATGTATTTAGTGTTTTAGCATCAAATCCTGTTAAAAACATATTAGCAACAATTAATATATCTATTTCTCTATTTTTCATTCTTAAAGATACATCTTTATAATAATTTTGGAATCTTTCTGATGATGTATCATAACTTGTACCAAACATATTATTGTAATCTTTAATTGCATTTTCTAAGAATGTTCTATCATCTGTGCTTAAAGCTTCAGTTGATTCAGAGTTTTCATCTATTACTCCATCTTCTCCATTAACACCATATGAATATATTAATGCTACTTTAAGACTACTATTTTTAAGTGCTAATTGTTTCTTAAATTCAGCATAGTATTCTTTAGCCATTTTAATGCTTGATACTGCAAATAATGAGTTGAAACCATTAATACTCTTCTTGGACTTTATTTCTTCAGCATCTTGCTTTTTAGCTACTGCTGTAACGTTATCTAAAGTTGAATAAACATAACTTTCAGATGTTTTAGTTTTTGTACTAAAATGATCTATTATATAATCAGTAATCATACTAACTCTGATTTGATTATCAAACAGTTTTTCTTCATCTATGTTATAAACTTTTTCATCTTTAACATCATCACGAAGATCTACTCTACCAACATATTCATATCTAAATGGTAATACATTCTTATCTGCTATAGCATTTACAATTGTATAAGTATGTAATCTTTCTCCAAAGATTTGTTCTGTTGTTTCTGCAATACCTTTTATTGTTCTTGCATTCTCTGGGAATATTGGAGTTCCTGTAAAACCAAATAAATAATATTTATTAAATTTCTTAATAATAGCTTTGTGCATATCTCCAAATTGAGATCTATGACATTCATCAAATATAAATACTACATGCT
>CAYTSB010000018.1:0-15705 GCA_964440405.1 uncultured Muribaculaceae bacterium | reverse complement strand
GGTAATCAATTTAAAAGCAGATGTTCTAATATCAAGTGGAACAGGAACTTTAACTGATCCATGGGTTATCCAATAGTAATAGATAATAAATCATGTTTTTTTAGATGGGCAATTATAGACTTTGTCTTATCAATTTGGTACAATGAACTTGGTGGAAGTAAATGCTACAAACTAAAATTAAAATTGATGAAAGCATTAAAGTAAGTAATGAAATACATAATTTTTTAATGCCTGAAAAAGTATATTTTAAAACTACTGAAAACCTAAATAATTTTGAGAATAATTTTGTTTATAAAGGAGATTATCTTACTTCCAAAATAATAAGTTCAGTTAGTGGCTATCTTAGTTTTAATAATAATTTAATTGAAATAGTCAATGATTATCGCGAATTAAAAAAGAGTGATAAAGGGGTTAATAAAATTAATAATACTTATGATTTAAAATACCTAAAGAATATTTTAAGTGATCTTAATATTAATTATGAAGAAAAAAACTATCAAGAATTAATTATAAATGCTATTAGCAGTAATCCTTATGATGTAACTAATATATTTTTATTTAGAGAAAATATTTATCTGCTACTGGAAACTTTAAATGCTTTAAGAAGTAGTTTAAATATTGAAAAAACAATTATTTATGTTTCGAGTAACTATAGTAATATTATTGATAAAATTTTAAATAAAATGGGTTCATTTCCTTATCTCAATTTAAAAGTAGTAGAAACTATATATCCTTTAGCAAATAATAAAGTACTAAAAAGATATTTAAATAAATCTAAAAAACAATTATTTATTTCTTTAAATAATTTATATAATATTGGTTACTATTTTAAAAAAGATATTTATCCAATTGAAAAATTAATAACTGTTTCTGGACCACTAGTTGAAAATCCTTTAGTAGTTTATGTAAAAATAGGCACTTTATTAAAAGACCTTTTAAATGATATTGATTTAAAAGAAGGTAAGCCATTATATATTTTAAATAATTTGGTCAATGGTTTGGTAATAAAGCCAGATGAATATTTAATTAACAATGATACAGAAGCTATTTTAGTCATAGATAATGAAAAAGAAATTAGTTTTGAATGCATTAGATGTGGTTTATGTTATAAAATGTGTCCTTTAAAAACTACTTATGGCAGTAATAAATGTATTAAATGTGGGCTCTGTAGTTATCATTGCCCGGCTAAGATAAACAAAGGGAGTGAAGTAAATGAAGCAGGCGATAAAAAGAAATAATAGTATTTCTAAAATTATTATTAGATATTATTTGATTTTACTGCCTTTAATTATTTATGGCTTTTATAAAAATGGCATATTTTTATATAGTAAAGGATTAGTTAGTGTTGCTTTAATGTTTAAACCCTTGATTATCTGTTTATTTAGTGTTGGATTAGGATATTTAATAGAATATATTGATTTTAAGACTAATAAAAAAGATTTTAGTAATTTAAAGGCAAGTTATTTACCATTATCAATTTTACTTGTAACGATGATGCTGCCCAACCTTAGCTATTTATTGTTAGTTATAATTATTGTTTTAACTGGTATTATTTTAAAATTTTTAATGAAATTAAAAATTAATATTAATAAAGAGAGTTTAATTAAAGTTATTATAGTTGTTATCTTACTGCTTTTTAATTTAAACAGTTATAAGAATGTTTATGAATTAAATGAAATTTTACATTATGATTTCTTAGATCATTTAATGGGTTTTAACAGTGGCGGAATATGTAGTTCTAGTATCTTTTTAATGATTGTTGGTTTTATTTTTTTAACACTGGAAAAAACATATAAAAAAGAAATACCATTATATATTTTTATTAGCTATTTTATTTTAAAAACTGTTTATGCTACTTTAATCGGTGATATTAATATTCTAAAAGAGGCGTTACTTAATACTAATTTGTTCTATGGAATGATTTTTATTGCTAGTATTAATTATAGTTCACCATTAAAAGCAAAAGTTCAGATTTTATACGGGATTGGAATAGGTATTTTAACTTTTGCTTTTGATTTTATTACTCTAAATGAAAGTATCTTTATGGGAATTTTAATCATGAGTTTAGTAGCCAATTTTGAACAAAAATTGCTAAAAACTAATAAGAAAAAGCATTTTTTGTGAAAATCCATCTGAAAAAAAAGGAAATTGGGCATTAGCCTAGAATATATATAAGTAGAGGCTGATTTTATGGGGTTTTTAAATCAAGATGAAATAAATCTTCTTAGAAGCAATGCTAACATAGTAGATATAATTGGTGGATATATTCCTTTAACTAAAAAAGGCAAAAATTATTTTGGAGTTTGTCCTTTTCATGATGACCACAGTCCCAGCATGAGTGTTAGTGAAGAAAAACAAATATTCAGGTGTTTTACTTGTGGTGAATCGGGCAATGTATTTACTTTTGTTGAAAAATATGAAAACATGAATTTTTTAGAAGCGGTTAGAGTAGTAGCCAATAAAATTGGCTATCAGTTAAAAAACAGTTATGCTGTCAGTAAGAATTCTAAATATGATGAATATTATAAAGTTATGGATTTAGCTTTAAAGTATTATCAAAATAATTTAAAAACAACTTTGGGATTAGGTGCTAAGGAATATCTTAATAAAAGAGGTATCAATGATGAAACGATTGATGAATTTCAAATTGGTTTGGCTCTTGATGAAAAAGATAGTCTTTATCAGCTATTAACTAAAAAAGACTATAGCAGTAAGATTATTGATACAGTAGGTTTATCTTATACTAATGAAAACGAGACTATTGATTTGTTTAGAGGAAGAATCATGTTTCCGGTTCATGATAAAAGTGGTAATCCGATTGGTTTTAGTGCTAGAATTTATCGTAATGAAGATGCTCCTAAATATATAAATACTAAAGAAACAATCATTTATAAAAAAGGGGAGATACTATTTAATTTAAACAGAGCTATTGATGCTATTAAAAAAGTTAAAAGTATTATTCTAGTTGAAGGACAGATGGATGCCATTAGGTTATCTATAAATGGCTTTAAAAATGTTGTGGCTACTTCTGGGACAAGCCTTACTAAAAATCAGATTGATTTATTAAAAAGTCTGAGGTGTAAGATAATTTTATGTTTAGATAGTGATGAAGCCGGTGATAATGCCACTTATAATATAGGGGAAGAATTAGTTAAAGAAAATTTGGAGGTATTTGTCATAAGATTGGCTGGTGCTAAAGATCCTGATGAATATCTAATTAAAAATGGCAGAGATGCTTTTGAAAATAATTTAAAAAATTTAACTAAATATTTTGATTTTAAGATTATTTATTTAAAAAATAATAAAGATTTGAATAATACTGTTGATTTGGCCAAATATATTAATGATGTTTTATTTCATCTTAGTAGTGAAGAAGATCCTTTATTAAAAGAAATTACTATTAATAAACTAAGTGAAGATTACAGTCTTGATAAAGAGATTTTAAAAGATAAATTAAAGAAGTTGGAAGAAAACAAAGAAATTCCTGCTAAAGTTATTTTAACTAATGAATTTAAAACTAAAAAAACTAAATATGATGAGGCGATTGAATATATTTTATATTTTATGATGAATAGTGTTGTTTATATCCGAATGTTTAAAAAGAAACTGGGCTTTATTCCCCTTGTTAAATATCGTGATTTATGTAATGATATCCTTTGTTATTATGAACTCAATAAAACCATTAATCTAGCAGACTTTATTTCATTTATCGGTGGTAGAGAAGATAAACTGAAGTTAGTTAATGAAATAGTAAATAATACTAATGAAGAATTAATGAATGAAAAAGAAATGGAAAATTTTATTAAAATTGTGGATGAATATATAGTTAAAGCAAAAATCGAAGAATTAAAAAAACAAATGAAAGATGAGCTGGATATTAATAATAAAATGATTATTGCTGATAAGATTACAAAATTAAAAAAAGGAAGTGTTAAAAATGATTAATGAAATAAAATCATTCGAAGAAAGAAAAAAAGAATTATTGAGTATCGGTAAAGAAAAAGGATATATTACTTTTGAGCAATTGGCAGAAGCAATAAAAGATCTAGAACTGGATACCGATGCTTTAGATGAATTATATAATTTATTTGTTCAAAACAATATTGATGTTGTAGCTAGTGAAGATGCTAGTGAAGCTGGAGATGGTGAAATCTTAAAAGAAGAACCGTTAATCCTAAGTGATGAAGACTTAACTAAGGATATTATAATTAATGACCCAGTAAGAATGTATTTAAAAGAAATTGGTCGCATTAGTCTATTATCAAATGAAGAAGAGTTAAACTTATCAATTAGAGTAGCTAATGAAGATATTGAAGCTAAAAGGATTCTTGCTGAATCAAATCTTCGTTTAGTTGTTAGTATTGCTAAAAGATATGTTGGCCGTGGCTTGTTATTCCTTGATTTAATTCAAGAAGGTAATATTGGTTTAATGAAAGCTGTTGAAAAATTTGATCACTATAAGGGATATAAATTTTCGACTTATGCAACTTGGTGGATTAGGCAAGCGATAACTAGAGCATTAGCTGACCAGGCAAGAACAATTAGAGTCCCTGTCCATATGGTTGAAACTATTAATAAAATGGCTCGTATTCAAAGACAATTAACTTTGGAGTTAAATCGTGAACCATCTGAAGAAGAATTAGCTAAGAAGATGGGAATAACTGTTGATAAAGTGGTTGAAATAATGAAAATCAGTCAAGATCCAGTTTCTTTAGAAACCCCAATTGGCGAAGAAGAAGATTCTCATCTGGGTGATTTTGTTCCTGATGAAAGAAGTATGAGTCCAGAAGACTATGCAACTAATGAGATTTTAAAAGAAGAAATTAAAAATGTTTTATTAACTCTACAGGAAAGAGAACAGGAAGTTTTAGAATTAAGATTTGGTTTAATTGACGGTACCAGTCATACTTTAGAGGAAGTTGGCAAGAGATTTAATGTTACCAGAGAAAGAATTAGGCAGATTGAAGCCAAAGCATTAAGAAAATTAAGACATCCATCTCGTGCCAAGAAACTAAAGGATTTTCTAGGTGATTAATGCTAAGTTTAAGATTAAAAGCAGTGGCAAGTTATATAAATCGTAATGATCATGTTGCTGATATTGGTTGTGATCATGGTTTGCTGGGTATTCATCTGGTTAAATCTAAAAAAGTTAAAGAAATAATTGTCAGCGATATTCTTCCCAGCGCATTAAATAATGCTAGAGAAAATATTTTGAAGGAAGATTTGGTCAGTTCTGTTTATCCTAAAGTGGGAGATGGGTTGGAAGTAATTGAAAATGATACGAATACAATAACTATCTCAGGAATGGGAACTCATACTATTTTAAAAATATTAGATAATCAAAAAATAAATCAAATCGATAAAATGGTTATTTGTTCTAATATGGATTATAATTTATTAAGAAAAAACATTGTAAAAAAAGGTTTTTATATTGCTGATGAAAAGGTTGTTTTTGAAAAAGATAATTATTATGTTGTAATTTTATTTAAAAGAGGTCATAAGAAATATTCATTAAAAGAAATAATCTATGGACCAATTTTAATAACAAAAAAATCAAGCAAAAAATATTTTGAATATTTAATTCAGCTTTATGAAAAACTTATAAAGCTTATTCCTAAAAAAAAGATAATTAAAACAATTGGCTTAAAATATAATTTGTATTTATTAAATAATATTATAAAATCACTAAATTAATTAGTGATTTTTAATTGGTTTATTACTTAAATCAAAAGTCAAAGTGTCGCTTTTAGTTATTAAACTATAAATACTAGATGATTTTAATTCTAATTTATAAATAATTGAATCTTTATTGTTTATTAAAGTTTTAATACTTAATTTTTTTAAGTATCTTTGACCTTTAGGACTGAATCCAAGTATTTTAAGATAATCCAGATTATTAATATGAAAATATTCTTTTTCATAGCCAATTAGAATAGAAGTTAGAATCCGATTAAGCTTAGTAACAGTATAGCGCTTTGATTTTAAATTGGTAATTAGTTCACTATAACTGTGGGAATTATAAATTTCTTTCTTTATTTTAAAATCAATACCTTCATTAACTAACAAGTATTTATTTAGATTATCTTCGGCCAAGATTTTGTATTTAAGATAAGGAAATAAATCTTCGTTAGAAATAATCTTAATATATTTTAAAATACTTGATGGTACAAAATTATTAATATTAGTTTGGTTTAATAATTTATTTCTAATATTTGAGGCACTAATAACTTTATTATTGCTTTTATTATCATGAAATTCACTAGTTCTTTTAATAGAATAAGGAATTATTTTAGGATTAATCTGGTTAATTGCTTTAATATATGAGATTCCTAACAAGTCATTAGGAGTATCAATGTTTTTTATTTTGCCTATTGCTTTAGGATAAGATAAACCTTGTTTTAAATATTTTTTAATTAGTACCGGGTTCTCTTTTAAAGCCAGTTTTTTTAATTTTTCAAGATCATCAGATTCACTACCAAAAACAATTTTATTAATTTTTAATTTATTTAAAATTAAGATAGCTCCATAACTAAAGATATCAGCACTATGAATTCCATAGTAAAAAGGTAATTCCACAATTAAATCAACACCAAATTTTAAAGCCAACTTGGTTTTATCTTCTTTTGATAAAATACTGATTTCACCTCTTTGTAAAAAATAGCCGTTTAAAACTAAAACTATTTCCTCATCAGGGAATAACAGTTTGGTTTTTTCAATATGATATTTGTGTCCATTATGAAATGGATTATATTCACAAATTATACCTACAGCCATATTAGCATCACCATTATTATTTTAACATATCTTAATTGCAAAATAAACCTAAGTTTGATATATTTATCCTGGTGATCAAAATGAAAATAGATTTAATCAAATTGGTATATGATCAGGAAAAAGAGATTTTTCTTAATAAAGAAGTTGTAATTGATTCATCTTACTTGACTAGAAGTGAAATTAAAAGCCTAAGCCCAATTAAAGTATCGGGCAATATTTATAAAGATTCTTTAGATCGAATAACTATTAATATTGATATAAGTGGCGAAATGACTTTAACTGATTCCAGAAGTTTAGAAGATGTTTCGTATCCATTTGCAACAAATTATACAGAAATTTTAGAAGAAAATGATAATTTTAAGCAAAATACACTTGATATTGAACCGATTTTATGGGAAAATGTTGTATTGGAAGTTCCTATTAGAGTTATAAGTGATAGACCGGTTCCAGCATCTAAAGGAGAAGGTTGGGAACTTAAAGATATAGATTAGAAGGAAGGAGTGATAAAATGGCAGTACCATTTAGAAGAACAAGCAAAACTAAAAAAAGAATGCGTCGTACGCATTTAAAGAAAACTGCTAGCACTTTAACAACCTGCCCAAATTGTAAAGCAGCTATTAAGCCTCATCGTATGTGTCCAAAATGTGGCTTTTACAAAGGACAAGAAATAGTTAATACAACCAAAGAAAAAGAAGTTAAAGAACCTAAAATTACCGCAAAATCTAAAAAAGAAAATAAAGTAATAAAAGAAAACAAAAAAACTATTGCACCAAAAGTAGCTAATATTACTAAAAAAGCAAATATTAAAAGAACAGCAGATAAATAAAAATACTTTAAAAAGTATTTTTTTTGTTTAGGAATTTTAATAATTTAAAAAACTAAAACTTGATTATAATATTATCTATGATAAAATTAATTTAACAAGAGGTCGGTAGTATTCATAAAGCATAGAATTGATTTATATTGTTTTTCAATTGTTTTTTGTGGCTCCTGTAAGATATAAATCATAGAAATAAGAGGTGTTTTGTTAATAAAATATATATATATTTTAAAATAAAGAAAAGAGGTATTTAGTGAAAAAAAAGATGTTAATAATTTTAATAATTTTAATCGTTTTTCTTGGTATTTATGTGGGTTTTAACAATTTTGAAAATCATGGAGTTGAAAGGAAAATACAAAAGGGTTTCGACAATAATTCCGGTGTTACAAAATTAAATAATTATAGTTTTAAAATAGTTGCTGCAAATATTCATAATAATGATAAACAATTTATTTTAAATCATAATGACAGAGATTTTTATTATTGTGAAAGTAATATGGAATTGTATTTGTGTGAAATTAATGATTGCTATACTTTAAAAGAAATTTTAAAAAAAGATATGGTTAAATTTGATGATATTTTATTGAAAGCAGGAAAAAAAGAAATTGCATACGATGGTGGTAGTGCAGAATATTATTTTAGCAATTTTAATATTGTTGTATGTAATAATTTTGAAAGTAATAATAAGGATGTATATATTAGTAATACAAAAATAACGGTGGATTTTTGTAGTTGAAAATTCATTGTTATAAGATTAATTAAAGAAAGAGAGGCTTAGATTTATATGAAAAACAAAAAAGTGGTAATGTCTTTATTTACATTGTTATTATTTCTTTCAAAATAACTTTTTATTCTAGCTTTTTTAAAATACAAAATAATTGAAGATCCTAGTATAAAAAAGAAAAACATTTGTTTATTAACAATAATTTACCTTGAAACAATTTATCATATAAAATTTAGAATTTAAAGTGATGAGTTTTATTATAAAATGTGATATAATAAGCATACAAATACCAATATTAAAAATTTAAAAAGATTATCTTTTAACAGAGATAATCTTTTTTTATTTTAAATTAACTTCAAATTTTACATTAAAATAAAAAAAGACTTTACAAATATTTTTTTTTAATGTATTATAGTGGTAGACAGTGGCATGTTGTGGTAGAAAGTGGGGGATTTTATGTTCATGGGCGAGTATCATCATACGCTAGATGATAAAAGTAGAGTGATTATTCCTTCAAAATTTCGCTATGAATTGGGTGAAAAATTCATTATCACCAGAGGATTAGAGAAGTGTTTGTTTGTTTATTCAATAAATGAATGGAATAGCATAATTGAAAAATTAAAACAACTCCCATTTACAAAAAAAGACGCCAGAGATTTTATTCGTTTCTTTCTATCAGGTGCTGCTGAATGTGAATTTGACAAACAAGGTCGAATTAACATTACCTCCCCATTGGTTAGTTACGCCGATATCATTAAAAATATTGTGATTATCGGCGCTAACGACCGACTAGAAATCTGGAGTGAGGACAACTGGAACAACTTCTTCAATAGTAATGAAGACCGACTAGCGGATATTGCTGAACATTTATTTGAAAGTATTGATATTTAATGAAGCATTACAGTGTATTAAAAAAAGAATTGATTAATGGGCTAAATATCAAAGAAGACGGAATATATGTTGATGCAACATTAGGTTATGCCGGAGATGCTAAAGATATTTTAAGGAAATTAAAAAGGGGTTTCCTTTTCGCCTTTGACAAAGATATAGAGGCAATTAATTATTCCAAAGAAGAATTATCTAAAATAGGTAGTAATTTTAAAATTATTCATAGTGATTTTGTTAATTTAAAAGCTAAGCTTTTAGAAAACGATATTACTAAAGTAGATGGTATTATCTTTGATTTAGGACTTTCTAGTCCTCAAATTGATAATCCTGATCGTGGATTTACATTCATGAATGATGCTAACTTAGATATGCGAATGAATAATGATGATAAATTAACTGCGTACGATATTGTTAATAATTATTCTTTAGAACAGTTAATAGAAATTTTTTATTCCTATGGTGAAGAAAGATATTCAAAAAGTATTGCTAAAAACATCGTTGAAAAAAGAAGAGTTTCTAAAATTAAAACTACTAAAGAGTTAGTTGATATCATTCTTACTAGTGTACCAGCTAGATATTTTAATCTAGAACATCCTGAAAGAAGAATATTTCAAGCTCTAAGAATAAGTGTTAATAATGAACTGGAATCATTAAGGAAAGTCATTCCAGATGCTATTAATTTACTTAATAAAGATGGTCGTTTAGCAATTATCACATTCCATTCTTTAGAAGACAGAATAGTTAAACAAACATTAAAAAAATATAGTGAAGTTGATAGTTTAGTTAGAGGTTTAAAAGATATTCCTGAAGCATATAAACCCTTAATTAAATTAATAAATAAAAAACCAATTATCCCTACTGATGATGAAATAAAAGAAAATAGCAGAAGTAAAAGTGCAAAATTAAGGATAGCAGAAAGGATCTAAATATGAAAAAAGCAACAAGCACAAAAATTAAATTCTTTAAGGGAGAGAAACATCTTGCTTTTCTCTTATTTATAATGCTTATTGCAACACCAGTTTTAATCGTATTATCGAAAGGTGTCCTTTCTAAAACAAATATCGAAGTTGAACAATTAAGAGCTAAAATTGAGAAACAGATAAATTTAAATGAGAGTTTGTCAATGAAAATTAATGAACTTGCTTCTTTAGATAATATCCAAAACATTGCAAAAGAAGTTGGTTTGTCTTATAATAATGATAATATTAAAACAATTGAAAAAAAATAAAAAAGAGGAGTTATTATGAAGAAACAAAACAATACAGTCAAAATTAGTAAATTATTAATGATTTGTATTGTTTTTTTATTTGCAATAATTGGCTTAAAATTATTATATACAGCCTATACCCATAAATCAGGATCTGTGAATCTAAAAGAATTTGCTAATAAAAGGGACATTGTTAAAACAACCTTATATGCTAAAAGAGGAAGCATCTTCGATATTAATTCTGAAATTCTAGCTCAAAATGTTAATTCCTATACAGTTATTGCTTATTTAAGTAGTAGTAGAACTAGTAATATGTCTAACCCTAAGCATGTTGTTGATAAAAAAACAACCGCTAGCAAATTAGCATCAATTATTAATATGACGGAAGAAGATATTTTAAAGATTTTAAATATGAAGATTAAACAATGTTCAAAAAGTGATCCCAATGATTGTGATTATGTAACACCTTATCAGGTTGAATTAGGACCAGGTGGTAGAGGAATAACCGAATTAACCAAAGAAGCAATTGAAAAGTTAGAGTTACCAGGAATTGGATTTATTCAGAGTCAAAAAAGAAGTTATCAAAACGGTGATTTCGCTTCTTATTTAATTGGCTATGCTAAGAAGAATGAAGCCGGTGAATTAGTTGGTGAAATGGGAATAGAATCCTATTACAATGATAATTTAAAAGGTAAAAATGGTTCGATTGAATATCAAAGAGATGCCTATGGTTATAAAATACCTAATACCCCTGAAAATGTTGAAGAAGCAGTAGCCGGTTCAAATATTTATTTAACAATAGACAGTACTATTCAGTTAAAATTAGAAAGTGCAATCAAAGACATTAGTGATACTTATAATTTAGATTGGATTACATTAACTATAGCCAATGCCAAAACGGGAGCTGTTTTGGGATCGGCTTCTAATCCTAGTTTTAATCCTAATACTTTAGATATTGAAAAATATTTGATTCCATTAACTCAGTATACTTATGAGCCTGGGTCAACTATGAAAGTATTTTCTTTTATGGCAGCTATGGAAAATGGTATTTATAATGGTGAAGATAAATATCAATCCGGAACAATTAAAGTTCAGGATGCTACAATTAAAGATTTTAATAATGTCGGTTGGGGTTCAATTACTTACGATGAAGGGTTTATTTATTCATCTAATGTTGCTGCCACCAAATTAGCTTTAAAATTAGGTAAAACAAAATTAAGAAATTATTATAGCTTATTAGGATTTGGTAAAAAAACTGGAATTGAGCTTTCTGGAGAAGCAACAGGGAAAATTAATTTTAATTATGAAACTGAGTTAGCAACAGCTTCTTTTGGACAGGGGATTACGGTAACTCCAATTCAGTATATTCAAGCTTTGACAGCTCTTGGTAATGATGGGATAATGGTCAAACCCTATTTAGTTGAAAAAATAGTTGATGCTAATAATAATAAAGTAACTTATCAGCACGAAAAAGAAGAGCTGGCTAAGGTTTCAAGTATTGAAACAGTTACTAAAATGAAAGAATTAATGTATAACTCTGTTTATAATGGGATAACCGATGCTAAATTTTTTAAAACAGATAACATAGTTTTAATTGGCAAAACAGGAACGGCTCAAATAGCATCAGGTGGTAAATACTTAACTGGAAAATATGATTATATTAGAAGTTTTGCTGGATTATTTCCTTATGAAGACCCAGAATATATTGTTTATGTTTCGGTTAAACAATTAGTTGGTCCTTATAAAGCAGTGGGAGATTTAGTTTCAGGAATAGTTGAAGATATTGCTAATTATAAAAATATTACAATTAAAGATAATGAGATAAAAGAAGCTACAAAATTAAAAAATTATATTAATAAAAGGACTATTGTTTCAACTGAAGAATTGAATAATTTAGGTTTGAAACCAATTGTTATTGGTGATGGCAATATTATCGTTAATCAATATCCAAATAAAGACAATTTAGTAGTTAAAAATAGTTTGATATTACTATTAACCAACAGTAATAATTACTTAATGCCAAATATAATTGGTTGGTCAAATAGTGAAATTAAAAATTATTGCGAATTTATGAATCTAAAATGTAGTTTTGAAGGATATGGTTATGTAACGAAAAGTAGTATTTTAAAAGAAACCAAGATTAATCGGGGAGATTCTTTATTAATTAATTTAGAAGATAAATATGGCAAATATTTAAATAAAAACAATACTGCCAATCAAAAAGAAAGTTGAAAATTATAGGATAAAATGCTATAATTTTTTTACGCAAGGGTGGCGGAATTGGTAGACGCGTACGTTTGAGGGGCGTATGGGATTTCCTGTGCGAGTTCAAGTCTCGTCCTTTGCACCATTTTAAAGAGGTTATTATGAGCAGTAGATTTATCAATCAAGAACTAGCAAAAGAATTATTAAACAAGTATGGCAGTCCACTATATGTATATGATGAAAAAACATTAAGAACAATAGCTAATAAAGTCAATCATTTTTTAGACGGCTATGATATCAAATACAGATGTCACTATGCTGTAAAAGCAAATTCTAATCTTCATTTATTAAAAATAATTAGGGAAGAAGGACTGTTTGTTGATTCAATGTCGTTGGGAGAACTTGCTATAACAGAAAAGGCAGGTTTTACTAAAGATGAAATTTTATATGTATGTAATAATATTTCAGAAGAAGAAATGAAAATAGTTGCTAATAAAAAAATATTAATGGTTTTTGATAGTGTTTCTCAGGTTGAAACATATGGTAAAATCTGTCCTAATAGTGATATCATGATTAGGATAAATCCTGGAGTTATTGGAGTAGGTCATTCAAAACAGGTAATAACTGCTGGTGAAAAAACAAAATTCGGGATTTCAGAAGACCTATTTGACGAATTGAAAGAAGTAGTAAAAAAATATAATTTAAATATAATAGGGCTTCATCAGCATTTAGGTTCTTTATTTTTAAACGATAAAATAGATGATTATTTAAATGGAGTAAAAAAACTGTTGGAACTAGCTTATTCTTTTTCGGATTTAAAAATAATTGATCTGGGTGGTGGGTTTGGTATACCTTATAGACCCAATGAAAAAGAGTTGAATTTTGAATTATTAAATTCCAAATTGGTTCCTCTATTAAAAGATTTTTTGGCGATATATGGTAATGTAGAATTTGCTTTTGAACCGGGGAGAATAGTTACAGCTGCATCTTGTGTGCTTTTAGGAACAGCAATGGCAATTAAAAAGAATATGGGAACAGTTTATATCGGTACTGATATTGGTATGGGAATAATTGAACGACCTTCTAGATACGAAAGTTATCATCACATTGAAGTATTAAATAGTAATCCTGAAAAAATCACTGCAACAATTGTTGGCAATATTTGTGAAAGTTGTGATATCTTAGGAGAAGACAGATTGATTAATATTCCAGATGTTAAAGATCCAATTGCTATGTATGATGCCGGAGCATATGGATTTAGTATGTCTTCAAATTACACGGGTAGAACCAGACCGGCAGAAGTTTTATTAGTTGAAAATGGTGAAAAACTTATCCGTAAAAAAGAAAGCATTGAAGATTTAATAAATTTATTTTAGATAAATTTGGCATTAATAGTGTTAAGTTTTTAAAACTTTAAAAAATCATAACAAAAACAAATGTTGATATGTTAAAATAAATTATAGAAGGTGTTAGTAGTATGGAAAGTATATTATATAACAAAGATGGTTTAACTAAAGAAGATATCACTGAAGAAATTGTTAGAATAAAAGTATTATTGTTAACTGCTGATGAAATAATGGTCGGTTATTCAGCAAATGAATATATGTTTATTGGTGGGCACCTAGAACCAAAAGAATCATTGGTAGAATGTTTAAATAGAGAAGTTGAGGAAGAAACAGGTATTAAGCTTAATCTTAAAGATGCCAGTCCCTTTTTGAAAGCTGAAATGTATCGCAAAGATTATCCGGAGATAGGAACTAATCGGAATAATATCATCTATTTTTTTGCTGTTCATTTAAATCAAGAAATAGATTCATCAAATACTAAATATACCGAAGAAGAAAAAGCTGGTCATTTTGCAACTAGAAAAATTAAATTAGCTAATTTTGAAGAAGAGATTATAGCTAATTATGAGAAATATCCTGACTCTAAGTCTAAAAGCATTGGTATAGAAATGATTAATGCTATGAGAGTTTATAATCATATTAAATTAAAAAGAATATAACTTGTTTTAAAATATATAATTTATTAGGGGAATTATATGTTTTTTAATAAAATTCATACACGAATGCGTTTTGTTTTATTTCTAATAGTTTTGCTACTTATTTTAGTAATAGCAAAAGTTTTTTATATTCAAGTATTTAAATATAATGAATTAAATGAACTAGCAAATAGTTTATGGAGTAGAAATTTACCAATTAAAGCTGATCGAGGCTTAATTCTTGATCGTAATGGAGTGGTTCTTGCTAAAAATCTGACTACCACTAGTTTAGTTTTAATACCAAATCAGATTAAAGATAAAGAAAGTACTGCTCAAAAACTAGCAGCTATTTTAAATGTTGACTATAAAGAAATATATAAACATGTTAGTAAAAAAACTTCAATTGAAAGAGTCCATCCAGAAGGTAGACAATTAAGCTATGAAATAGCTGATAAAATAAATAATTTGAATTTAGATGGTGTTTATTTAGTTAAAGAATCAAAAAGATATTATCCTGGCAAAGAATTACTATCTCATACCTTAGGATATGTTGGAATAGATAATCAGGGGTTGTCAGGACTGGAACTGGTTTATGATGATTATCTAACTGGTACCGATGGAGCCATTAAGTATTTTTCAGATGGTAAAGGTCATAAATTAGAACTGGCCGAAGTTTATGAAGCTCCACAAGCAGGAATTAATTTAACTTTAACTATTGATATTAGAATTCAAGAAGCTATTGAAAGAGAATTGGATATTATTGTATCCAAATATAGACCAGATAATGCTTTAATTATTGCTATGGATCCCAATACCGGAGAAGTTTTAGGGCTAGGTAGCAGACCAACTTTTGATTCTAATAATTATCAAAATTATAGTACAGAAATTATTAATCGTAATTTACCCGTTTGGATGACTTATGAGCCAGGAAGTACTTTTAAAATTATTACATTAGCAACTAGCATTGAGAAAAAAACAGTTAATGTTTTTGAAGATAAATTTCATGATAGTGGCAGCATTAAAGTCGGAGGAGCCACTCTTCATTGTTGGAAACATGGTGGACACGGACTACAAACTTATTTGGAAGTAGCAGAAAACTCTTGTAA
>CAYTSB010000017.1:0-16896 GCA_964440405.1 uncultured Muribaculaceae bacterium | reverse complement strand
TACATATTTCTCACTTACATGTAAAATTTTTTACATGTTCCTACCCATTAAAAAAATGACTTCCTTCAGTTTTCTTGAAGTTATATATTTATTATACATAACTTTTTTCAACTTTTGGAAGCCACTTCATTCACATTTGGTAGCGAGAGAGGGATTCGAACCCCCGACCTGCCGGGTATGAACCGGATGCTCTAGCCAACTGAGCTATCTCGCCATTAATTTAAGCATTAATATAGTAACATAAAAATCAGGTATTGGCAATATTTTTCAAATCAAGATGGATTTAGATCCACCTTGATATATATATATTTCTAGTTATACCTTCTTCATACCTATTATATATTTTAATTAAGCCGTTAACAATTGAACTCATAATATTACTCTTCTTAGAAGATACTTTGATTTCAAATAAATCTTTCCTTAATAATTTTCTAAAAAAATAATCATCAATATATTTATTAATAATTTTGTCCAATAATTGAACTTTGATAGCTTCGTCTTTATTTTTAGGATCAATACTAAAAAGATATTTTTGATAAATAGCAATTAATCTTTTAGATACTTCATCACTATCATCATATTCAAAATTAATTATTTTAAAAAAATAAGGACATAGTTCAACAATTGCTTTGTTTTTTTCCATAATTAACCTCTAAAAGAACTTTAAAATATCTTGGAATGTAATATAAACCATTAGAATCATTAATAAAGCAAACCCAACAGTATGGATAATTCCTTCAATTTTAGTATCAACCCTACTGCCTTTAATTTTCTCAATTAGTAAAAATAAAACTCGTCCGCCATCAAAAGCTGGAAATGGTAAAACATTTAGGAAGCCTAAATTAATACTTAATAAAGCAACTAGATAAATAACATTTTCTAAACCATACTTTACCGTATCACCAACTAAAGAATACATTCCTACTGGACCTGATAGGGCTTTAAGTGATAATTCTCCAGTAATTAATTTGGCAATAACGAAAGTCATTGAATAAACAATATCGCCAAATTTTTTAAAAGAATATTTAACAGCATTAACAAAACCTTTTTCTCTAACTGAAGAAATAGATAAACCAAATATTTTTTGTTCTTCGCCATCTTCATTTTTTAAAAATTTAGGAGTTATATTGTAATTTTTAATACTTCCATCAGTTTTTTTAATTTTAAATTCATAAATACCATCTTTATCTTTTAAATTTAAAACAACATTAGCTTTATCCCAGGTTTTAATTTCATAACCGTTAATTTCTATAATTTCATCACCAGCAACTATTCCTGCTAAAGCCATTGGATAATCTTTCTCTACCTTAGAAATAACCGGAGTGGTTTTAGAACTGCCCCAGATTAAAGCTGAAACAAACAATAAAACTAAAGCCAGAATAAAATTCATTGTAACTCCCGCAAGTAAAACTGCTAATCTTTGATACCAAGGGCGATTACACATAAAGCGATCTTTTTTAATATCCTTGTCATCCTCATCAACTTCACCAGCCATTTGGACAAATCCACCAATTGGAAATGCTCTAATTGAATATATGACTCCGTCTTTTCCTGTTTTTTTAAATATTTGAGGACCCATTCCTAAAGCAAATTCATAAATATGAACATTAGATTTCTTAGCGACAATGAAATGTCCTAATTCATGAATAAAAATTAATAATCCTAAAATAATAATTAAATATATTAATGTTAACATAACTTCCTCCTATAAATAACTTGCTAATAAAATAAAAGCATAGACTACAAAAATTAAACTATCAAGACGATCTAATATGCCACCGTGCCCGGGCATTATATTTGAAAAGTCTTTGATTCCATGCTGACGTTTAATGGCACTGAAAATTAAATCACCTAACTGACCAATAAAGGTTAGAAGTAAAATAATTAAAATAGTGCTAAGATAAGGAGCATCAGGATTAATTGCCGTAAAATAGTAAGTTCCAACAATTAATGTCCCCATTAATGAACCCATAATTGCCCCTTCCCAACTTTTTTTAGGACTAATATCCGGAGCAAATTTATGTTTACCAATCAGCATTCCAAAAATGAGTGCAAATGTATCAGTCATTGTGGTAATTAAAATTAAAAATACTAAATACTTAACATCAAAGGATCTGATTGAAATTAATAAATTAAAGAATAAACCCAATAACAAGGTTCCTCCCAATAAATATAAGGCATCAGTAGCATTATATTTTTTATTATTATTATAAACAATTATTGGTAACAATAAGACTAAAATACTCGCCGTCAATACTTTATAATTTAAAGTTAGGCTTAAAATATTGTTACTATAATTACTAAAAATAATCATTATCAATAAAATTCCACCTATCCATTTTACAAAATCGGGAAATTCTTTTTTATCCTTATCAATTTCAACTAGTTCTTTATAAGCCACTAAAGCGATAATAGCTATTCCGAAAGCATAAAATATATTGCCCAAGATTATTAAAGGAATTATTATCCCTAAAGCCACTATTATACTAATTATTCTTTGTTTCATTCTTAATTCCTCCAAATCTTCGATCTCTTCCGTTATATTCTAGAAGAATTTGATCAAATTCCTGACTATTAAAATCTGGAAATAAAGTATTGGTAAAATAAAGTTCGCTATAGCTTAATGAGTAAAGCATAAAATTACTAATACGATATTCACCACTAGTTCTAATCATTAAATCAATTGGTGGTAAATTTTGATAAAGGTAATTTTTAAACATTTCCTTGTCAATGTCATTGACACTTATTTTACTTTCATCAACATCTTTAATTATCTTTTTTGTTGCGTCAATGATTTCTTCCATACCACCGTAATTTAAACAAATATTTAAAATCCCTTTAGTATTATTCTTTGTTTTTTCAGTCAATTCATTCATAGTTTTTAGCAATTTTGATGATAAATTTTCTTTTCTACCTGAAAATACCACTTTAACATTGTTTTTCATATAAGAATCTACTTTATTAAACATCTTAATAAATAAATTCATTAAATAATCAACTTCTTCTTCTTTTCGTTTAAAATTATCAGTCGAAAATGCAAAAACACTTAAGATTTTAATACCTTTATTTAGAATATGAACTGATAAATTTTCTAAGGTTTTACTGCCAGCAAGATGCCCTCTAGTTCTTTGTAATCCTTTTTGAGTTGCCCAGCGACCATTACCATCCATGATAATAGCAACATGATTAGGGATTTTTAAATCTGCCATTCTTTTCTTCCCTTCTATTATAGATTATACTATTTGAAGTATTAAAATGCAAATTAAAAGATTCTTTTAGAAAGAATCTATGTTAATATTAACTCTTTTGATATTGTGAAGATAAGCATAAGCCTGGACAATGGTTCTAATTGCTGAAGCCATTTTGCCACCTTTACCAATTACAGCTCCCATATCACTTTCATGGACAATGATTTCAAGTATAGTATTTTCTTCATCTTTAGAAAATTGTTTTACTTTAACCATTTCTTCTTCTTTAACAATACCCTTAACCAATTTTTCGGTAAACTCCACTAAATCCATAATTACTTACCTGATTTTTTAGTTGTAGTTTTCTTAACAACCTTTTTTGCTGGTTCTTTTTTAGTAACAACTTCTTTTTTAATTACTTCTTTTTTTGGTTTACTTGCTTTAGTCACATTTAATTTTGAATAAACCCCTGCAGATCTTAAAATGCTTTTAACGGTATCAGTAGGTTGAGCTCCATTTTTTAACCATTTTGTTATTTTTTCATCATCAATTGTAACTGGACTATCTTTCATAATTGGATCATAAGTTCCAATTGCTTCAATAAATCTACCATCTCTAGGACTTCTTGAATCTGCAACAACAATACGATAGTATGGTCTTTTTTTGGCTCCCATTCTTTTTAATCTTATTTTTACTGCCATATTTATTTCCTCCTTTTTCACTACAATAATATATCAGATAAATAATAATGTGTCAACACATTATGGTTGACACATTATTCTAAATATTCTTCATTTACTTCTTTATCTATTTCAGTTTCGATCTCTTCATTATATATTTCATCTTCGATAATATCATAATCTTCTTCCTCTTCACTAACATTAACTCTTACTTTAGTATCACCAACAATTTCTACTCCCAACTCTTTATCAATATTTAAAACAACTTTATTATTATCTACTACTACATCACTAACTGTCGGTTGTTTTAAAGATCTAACAATTATTTCAGAATTATTATTTAAAACGCTTTCTTGTCTAAGTCTAATGTTCATTTTTTCTTGATAGTTTTGTTTGCTGGTTGAAACTGCTGTTTTTGTATCATTATCATAAGAATACCAAATATTTATATCATATGAACCATTAACAATTACAATTCCATTATTAGCTACTCCACTAAAGTTATGGTTAATTACCCAGCAACCTAAAACTGTATTAGGTGTATATTCAGTTGCCACTTCATATTTATCTGAGCATATTTTTTTGCCTTTACCAATGACTGCTTTGGTAACAATTTCCTTGAAAAATGCCATAAGTACCCTCCCTCTAGTTTAATATATGAACTAGATGGGCAAAAAGTACATATTTTATTCTAAATAATCTTTACCTTTCTCCACATCGTAAAGTAAAAGATCATTAAAGTTTTGTTGTCTTAAAGCTTCAAACAAAACAATAGCTACACTATTAGATAAGTTTAAAGCCCTAATATTACTATTAGTAGGGATTCTTAAGGTATAGTCCAAATTATTATGTAGAATATCTTTAGGTATTCCAGTTGATTCTTTGCCAAAGATCAGATAAATATTTTCGTCAGGATTACTATAATTAGCATCAGTGTAACTTTTAGTTGCATATCTTGTTAAATAATAAAAAGTCCCGCTATTTTTACGATAAAAATCATTAATATCTTCATATATTTCATAATTACAATGCTCTAAATAATTAACTCCACTTCTTTTAATTTTACTACTATTTAAAGAGAACCCTAGTGGTTCAATTAAATGGAGTTTAGCATTAACTCCAGCACAGGTTCGCATTATATTACCAGTATTACCTGGTATCTCTGGTTCAAATAAAACAATATTTAACATCTATCCTCACTAAAAAAACTTGTTAACAAGTTTTATTCTATTTCTCCAACTAAAGTTTTTATTTCTTCAATAGTTATTGTTTTGTTTTTACTACTAGTAATTAAATCTTTAAATTCACCATCTTCGTAATATAAAACAGTTGGCAAATAATTAATCTTCTTTGCTTCTAATTTAAATTTATTATTTAATTTTTTAATTAAATTAGCATTATTGTTCTTATCATTAACATTTAAATAATAAAAATTGTTTTGTAAATCGTGAGTTGCAATCAATTCTTTCAAATCTTCTTCTAAAATGACAATTTCATCATTACTTAAATGACTAATATAAATATAATAACTACCATTTATTTCCAAAAAAACATTATCAATTTCATCATATTTAATTTCACCAATTACTCTTGACAAAACACTTTGACTAGAGTTTCTAACCCGACTTATTTCATAAGACTTTTTAATATAAAAGGCTAAAAACACAGTCCCAAGAACAATTAATAAAGCAATTATATAATTTTTTAAAGGTATATCTCTTTTTTCTTTTTCCATAATTTTTATCCTTTCGCTTAAATTATATCACATCGAAGTTAATATTCGCAACAAAAAGACAATCATTTGAGATTGCCTTTTTGTTTATAATAATCAAACAGTTCTTTGAATCTGGCATAGTGAATTATTTCGCGCTGTCTTAAAAATAGTAATGGTGCAATTATATCCGGATCTTTAGTAACATCAATTAAGTTTTCATAAGTAGCACGAGCTTTTTGTTCTGCTGCCATATCCTCAGCTAAATCAGCTAAAACATCTCCGGATGAAGCTAAAGAAGCAGCTGTAAATGGAAAGCCATTAGCATCTGACGGATAAACTCCACGACTATGTTCAACATAGTTGGCTGTTAGTCCCGCACATTCTATTTCTTCAATTGTTGCATCTTTTAATAATTGTCTGACCATTGTACAAATCATTTCACAGTGACCTAACTCTTCAGTCGCTATATCATTTAAAAGGCTTTTACCATATTCATCAGGCATTGCAAATTTCTGCGAAAAATAACGAAGAGCTGCGCCCAATTCACCATTCGGGCCACCAAATTGAGTAACCAAATACTTAGCCATTCTTAAATCTTTTTTCTTAATATTTACTGGATAGACGAGTTTTTTATCATATTTAAACATAATAATCTCTCCCCTCTTTATCCCATGGCCAGGGGTTTTTACTCCAATCATAAGTATTACCGGTATCAGCAGTTATTATAAGCGGTCCATACTTATTCTCATATTCTTTTTTGGCTTTTTCATATTCATTAACATATTCTTTAAATAAACAAAAAACATAGTCATCTTTTGGATATAAATCTAAATACAAATTTAAATCATTAATTGCAAAATCATACTTTTGAACATTAAAAAGCAATCTTTCTCTTTCATTAGAAAATTCAATACGATAGGGTTGATAATTCTTATAAGGCTCATACAAGCCTTTAAACATATTTCCTCTTAAAAATCCTTCTTCTACTGAATATAGTTCAACTTTACAATCTTTATCTTTAAATAAATCAAAAATATTTAAATTAACATCATAGTCTAAATTTTTAAATAAATCGTTAGCATCAAATAACATTTTTATCCCCTTTCTAGGTTATAGTATGACTTATACCTATAAAGGGCAAGGCGATTTCATCAAGTTTTCGTAATAAAAGTAATTATTAAGTCTATTGTAAAAAATATCATTAATAAAATAGTAACAATTTTAGGAATTTGAGTTGTAATTTTTTTTATTTGAGGATGAATCCATTTTAATAAAACGAGACTGAAAACACTCCATATAAATGATATTTCTAAAGCTATATATTTACCGATATGAAAAGCCAAATTCGAATAATTCCAAAAGTCTTTGTGAAAAATAATCTTAATTAAATAGCCAGCTATTAATTCCATGGCAGTTAAAATAACAGTAATAATCATCAAAAATATTATTTCTTCTACAACTTTATGAAATCTTAATTTTTTAAATAAATATCTACTAAATAATAGAATTACTAAAACTCCAATTCCATAAACCGGAGTCCAAGGTCCATACAAAAAACCACTATCTAAATTATTTTTAAATAAAAATGCAACTAAAGTTTCATAAATAAAACCAATAATTGAATAAATAAAAAATATATTAATATAAATCATAACAATAGTATGTTTAAAACTATCCTTTTTATTACCAATAAAAAACAATCTTAAGTGATTGTTGTTTTAAAAAATAATCAAAGGCTTGGCTTTATTTAAATCTTTTTTATCTTCAAAATATAAAGCAATATATTCATTCTGATAAGTAAATAACAAATAATCTTTAAAATCTTTAGTAATTTTTACCCCGTTTTTTATTTTCATTAATTCAGCTTCTTTTAATTCTCTAATTTCTAAATTTTTAAAAACTTCAGCTAAAGGAATAAATTTATAATTATTACTTTTTATAGCTTCCAAAGTGTAAGAATATTTGATATCAAATTCACCCTGTTTAGTTCTTTCTAAACTTAACATTGTAGCATCTTCTCCATACATTGTCCCAATATCTCTAATTAAACTTCTAATATAGGTTCCTTTAGACACTTTAGTTTTAATTGTAATGATATTATCTTTAATATGAAGTAACTCTAAGTTATAAATATTAACTGTTCTTTTAGGTAAAACCACTTCAATATTGGTTCTGGCATATTCATATAATTTTTTACCTTTAATTTTTACTGCTGAATAATTAGGAACCTCCTGTAAATAAGATTTAGGAAAGTTGTTAATAATATCTTTTATTTTGTTTTCATTAATTATAATTGCTTTTTCATCAAGGATATTTCCAGTAATATCTAAAGTATCAGTTTTTATGCCTAATTTAAATGAAGCAAGATATTCTTTATCTTTACTAGTAAGATAGTCAACTAATTTAGTGTATTTACCGATACAGACAATTAAAACACCGGTAGCAATGGGATCCAAAGTACCAGTGTGGCCAATTTTTTTAGTATTAAAAATCTTGCATAAATGATTAACTACATCTCTGCTAGTTAAATTCTTGTCTTTATTTACTACTAAAATACCATTCATTTTTATTCCTCATGAAGGCTTTCAATAATTTTTTCAATTCTTTCGCCATAAGCAATAGATTCATCATAAACAAATACTAGTTTAGGAGTATGTCTTACTTCAATTCTACCTGCCAATTCTTTTCTAATATAAGTTGATGCTTCTTCTAATTCATGTTCTAAACGATCATGAGAAAGAGTACTTAAACTAGTAAAATAAACTTTAGAAATACTTAAATCATTATTAGTTTCACAACCAGTAACGGTAATTGATTTTAAAATATCATCATTACTTTCATTAGCTAAAATATTGCTAATTTCTTTTTGAATATTTGAAGATATTCTTTGTAATTTTACCTGTTTCACCTTTTAACCTCAACTATTTCATAAGCAGCTAGAATATCTCCCTCTTTAAGATCATTAAATTTGTCAATGGTAATTCCACATTCTAACCCTTTTTTTACTTCTTTAATACTGTTTTTTTCTCTTTGAACTGATGAAATCATTCCGTCAAAGATAACAATACCATCTCGTATTACTCTAACACGAGATTTATCTTTAATCATTCCTTCTCTAACTAAGCAACCAGCAATCGTTCCAACTTTAGAAAATTTAAATAGTTTTTGAATTTCAGCTTCACCAAGTTCTTTCTCTTCAAACTCAGGATCAAGCATTCCTTTCATCGCCAGTTCCATTTCCTCAACTAATTTATAAATAATATTATAAAGTCTAATTTCAACATCATAGCCTTTAGCTACTTCTTTAGTAATTGATGAAGGACTGACATTAAAACCAATAATTATGGCATTAGATGCACTAGCAAGAACAACATCACTTTCAGTGATATTACCAACCCCACTTCTAATTACTTTGACTTTAACATCTTCTACTACAATTTTTTCTAAAGCATTTTTAACTGCCTCTTCGCTACCACGAACATCAGCTTTTAAAATAACATTAATTTCTTTATTACCACTTTGAATATGAGAAAACAATTCATCAAAATTTACAGCTTTTCTGATATTTTTACTTTCCTTCTCATTTTCTAATCTTTTTAAAGCTACTTCTTTAGCAACACTTTCTTTTTCAAAAGCCATAAACTTATCTCCAGCACTTGGAACATCATTTAAACCTGTAATTGATACTGGAGTTGATGGTAGACAAGATAAAATATCTACTCCTAAATCATTTTTCATTGTTCTAACTTTACCATAAGTTGTTCCAACTGTAATTGGATCTCCCAATCTTAAAGTTCCATTTTGAACTAAAAGAGTAACAATTCCACCAATATTTTTGTCAAGACGAGACTCAATAACTGAACCAACAGCATAGCGATTTGGATTTGCTTTATAATTTTCAACTTCACTAATAGCCAAAATAGTCTCTAAGAGAAGATCTACTCCTTCACCGGTAACTGCTGACAGTTTAACAAATGGTGTATTGCCACCCCATTCTTCTGGTAATAATCCCAAATCACCAAGGGCAGTCATAATTCTATCAGTTTGAATATTTGGTTTATCTATTTTATTAATTACCACAATAATTGGTGCTCCTGCACTTTTAGCATGATCAATTGCCTCTTTAGTTTGAGGCATAACTCCATCATCAGCTGCAACTATAATAACAACAATATCAGTAACACTAGCTCCTCGAGCACGCATTTCCGTAAATGCTGCATGACCCGGAGTGTCAATGAAAGTAATATAATCTTCCTGATATTTAATTTGATATGCTCCGATATGCTGAGTAATGCCACCTGATTCTCCACTTACAACATTAGAATTTCTAATATGATCAAGCAAAGTTGTCTTACCATGATCAACATGGCCCATAATAGTTACAACTGGAGGCCTTTTCTTTAAATCTTCTGCAGCATCAATTATTTCATATTGCTCAAAATTAGAAATATCTCTTGATTCTTCCTTCTTTAAATTCATTTGATATTCTAAAGCAATAATTTCAGCATTTTCAAAATTAATAGCATCATTTAAAGAAATCATTAGTCCCATTCCAATTAATTTCTTAATAATATCAGTACCACTAATTCCAAGTAAAAGAGCTAGGTCATTAACCGTCATATTTTCTTTATATAAAATAACATTATCATTATCAGTTTCATTGGACATTAGTTTTTCTTTTGACTTATACATTAGTTTTTTTCTGTTTTGAAATTCATTTTCTTTATTTGTATCTTTCTTTTTAAGTTTTTCTTTTCTAATAGTCTTATCATATTCTGTACTATCAAGTAAACTCTCTATTTTTTCACTAATAATTTCCTTAGTTTCCAAGTCTATTTCTTCATTAGTACTTACCAGATTAACAATATTATCAAGCATGATAATATCATCTTCTGACAACATATCTTCACCAGTATTAACCTTAATCCCTAGTTTTTTAGCTTGGCTAATAATTTCTGCTATCGTTAAGTTAACATCATTAGCATATTCTTTAACATTCATCATTTCAAGTCACCTCTTTCATTAACAATATCTTCTAGGCTTTTACCCACAAATTTTTCTAATTCAATTCCTGATTCTTTAATTATCGTTTTAGATAAATCAGCATTATAATCACCTAAATAAACAACTTTTTTAATACCGCTATTAATTATCGAATTCATACAATCTTTGCAAGGAAAAGTATTAACATAAATAATACACCCATTAGTACTGATTCCGTGCTTAGCTGCAAAAGCTATTGCATTCTGTTCAGCATGAGAAGCTGGACAAAGTTCTAAATAAGCACCACTTTTATATTCAGGCATTTTTTTTCTGCGACAACCGCCTAAGTCTTCACAATGCGCTACATTCATCGCTGGTCCATTATAACCAAAAGATATTGGATTACGATCTTTAACAATAGCTGCTCCTACCTGTCTTGATAAACAACTGCTTCTTTTTGCTGCTAAACAGGCGATTGCCATAAAGTATTCATCCCAATTTGGTCTATTCATTAAATTCACTCCCTACTAAATTTATTAATTCTTCATAAATATTAAGAGGTATATTAATTTCTAAGACTTTATCTAAAATTTTTTTAGTTTGAGCTTTTTTAATAATCTCAAGATCTCTTTTTAGATAAACTCCTCTACCATTCATTTTTCCGGTTGGATCAACAAAAACATTACCATCCTTGTCTTTTACCACCCTAATTAAATCATATTTACTTAATTTTTCTTTAGAAACAATACATGTTCTTAATGGTATTTTTTTCATCTTTCACCTCTTATTTAATACTAATCTCTATTACCCTCTTTATTAATTTGTTCAAGAGTTTTGACCTCAATACGATATTTGGTTAAGCGACTGGCTAGTTTAATATTACTGCCTTTTTTACCAATAGCCAAACTTAAGTTATCATTATCAACAATTGCTAAGGCTTCTCTTTTTTCTTCATCTATTATATTAACAATAATATTCTTAGCTGGTGATAAAGCATTTTTAATAAATTCACTTTCAGTTTCACTATATAAAATTAAATCTACTTTTTCACCATTTAACTCTTTTAAAATACTACCAATTCTTGATCCTCTTTCACCAATACAGGCACCAATTGGATCAACTTTACTATTATTAGAATAAACTGCCACTTTACTTCTGATTCCCGGTTCACGAGCTACACTGTATAAAATAATTGTTCCATCAGCAAGTTCGGGAATTTCTATTTCAAACAATCTTTTAACAAAACCATAATGTTTACGAGAAAGTAAAATTACTGGTCCTTTAGTAGAAGATTCTACTTTAGTAATATAGACTTTAATTGAATATCCCATTTTGACTACTTCATCAGGAATCATTTCACTTTTTGGTAATATTCCTCTTGCTTTACCTAAATCAACATAATAATTACGGACATCCTCCATTGCTAGAAGTCCGACCATCATTTCGCCTTCTTTATTACTAAACTCATTAATGATACTATTTCTTTCAGCTTCTCTGATTTTTTGCATTAATACTTGTTTAGCAGTACCGGCTGCTACACGACCAAAATCAGCTGGCGTAACTTCAGTTTCAATCGTATCACCAACTTTAGCATCTTTTTTAATTTTCTTGGCATCCTTTAAAATAATTTGAGCATCTGGATTTATAGCTGGCTCTTTAATTAAATTACCCTCTTCATCAAATTCTTTTTCTAAATCTAATTCTTTTACCACTACTAAATAAGAATAAACTCTAACCTCACCGGTTTCTTGATCAATTGTCACTTTAACATTGGTCTTAGAATCAAAATTCTTTTTATAAGCAGTCTGCATTGCTAATTCCATTGCTTCAAAAATAATATCTTTACTAATATTTTTTTCATCAGCAATATTATTTAATGCCTTAATAAATTCTTTGTTATTCATTTTAATCACCTTTTTCCTTACTAATTACATCTAAAATATAAGATTCATCTGTTATATCATACTTATCTACAAGCGGATTTATTATATTAGAAGCCATAACTATGGTATCTAAATCAATACCGTTAACTTTATCCAAGACTATTTCTAACGTATTATAATTATTTACTTTTTTAAATTCAACACTACAAACTAAAACATTTTCTTTATTTAGTTTTTTTTCTAAAATCTCTTTTAATTTATCTAATTTCTCTTTCATTTCCACCACCTATTAAGAAAAGTGGGTTTTGCCCACTTTCTCCATGCATTAAAATTATAGCACATTCTAAAATTAAAGAAAAGAAAAAAATATCCTTTTAGAATGTTTTTTATCTTTTTTCATTAAAATATTTCTTATTAAAGTTTAATTTTGGTTCTTTAATAAGTTTTTCGTATTGAATTAACTGTCTTCTTTCACTACCAAAATTAAAGCCATAATCATTAGCCACATTATATAAATAAAATTCTATTTCATCCAAAGCACTTAAAGAAGAACTTTTATAAAAATAATTATTATTTCTTTCACGCACTTGTATCACCACTATTATTATGGCTATTAATTTCATTTTTATAATAATAACCTAAATAAATTATGCCAGCAATTGTAAATATTATCCCTGATATAGTAAAAAGATTAAGATAATCATTATTTCCATCATCTTTAGTATAGTAAATATTTAATAATTGTTCTTCTTTAGTATCTTCAATTGTAAACGGGATTTTATGATTAACTTCCTTATACCCTTGAGGAGTATTTACTTCTTTCAAGTAATAATTACCAAGAGGAATATTTTCTACATATTTTAAATCTTTTAAATCATAAATTAAATTATTCATTAAATCATAGATTTGATAGCTGCCATCATTTAATATTAGAGTATTGCTATTATAAGAATTAATCACCAATTTAGTAGCTGTCGCATTTAAATTTAAATAATTAATTTTATCTTCATTAACTGTAAAATCAAATTTATCTAAAGATGTATACCCACTAGCTGGAATTGTATTTTCTAAGGTATAATTACCGCTTTTAATATTATTAAAATAACAATAACCCTTAGTAGTTATACAACTACCTATTAAATTATTATCATTAAATAGATTGAAATGGGCTTGATCTAGGAGTTTATTAGTCTTAGTATCAGTTAAGGAAACAGCCAGTTTGGGCTCAGTACTTTTAACTGCCAGAATATAGATATTAGTAACATTCTGATTGTTTAAATAAAACTTCTGATCAGGATAGACATCATAATTTTCTGAAGTTTTAACCTGTCTAAGAGTATATTCTCCCGGCGATAGAATAGTTGTTTCTAGATAGTCATTACCAATAAAAGTCTCAAAGGAAGTTAATATTTCATTATTGGAGTTCAATATTTGAAAAATTGATTTTTCATCTACCAGATATTTACTGTCATCTGTTTCATCTAAATAATAAAATCTAACAAAAAGTTTGTTGACTTCAGGATACGCATAGCTTTCCTTTTGATAAGTTAGTCTATTAATAATAAAACTAATTCCCATTAATAAAAAAAATAATCCTAATAATAGTTTTCTATTCATACAAATCACACTATTATTATTGGATTATTTTATAAGTTTATACTAAAGTAAATCTTTATATTCATTTTTTATTTTATTTATTTTTATTACTTCGGCTGTATCAACTGCCTGATAGATTAAATCATGGTAATCAATTAAATCTTCATATGCCTCGGCTTTTATTTTATCAGGATTAATAACTGGATGCAGAGGAACAAATACAGTACAGCAATCTTCATAAGGCAGAATAGAAATATCATAAGTTCCAATTTTTTTAGCCAGTTCAATAATTTCCAATTTATCAAAACAAGCAAGAGGTCTAATCACTGGCTTTTCAACAACATAATTAATAACCTCCATACTAGTTAAAGTTTGACTAGCAACTTGACCAATTGATTCGCCATTAATTAAAACTTTGCAATTTTGTTTATAAGCAATAAGACTGCTAATCCGATACATCATTCTTCTCATAATAGTAATTAAATACTCATGAGGAATATTTTTATAAATAGCTTCCTGCAATGGAGTAAAATTAATAATATGAATTTTTAAGTCATTGTTATAAACTGCTAACTTTTTAGCCAGTTCCAATACTTTATCTCTCGCTTTTAAACTGGTATGAGGTCTGGCCTCAAAATAAACTGCTTCCAGTTTTATTCCTCTTTTCATAGCTAAATAACCTGCTACTGGACTATCTATTCCCCCGCTTAACATGAGTAATCCTTTGCCTAAAGTACTTACTGGATATCCTCCTAAGCCTTTAATTTTGTTAAAATAAATTAATACTTCATGAACTCTTATTTCCAGATAAATAGTTAAATCCTGATGATGAACATCAACATTAACTTCCTCGATAGCTTTCAAAATAGCTCCACCAACTAATTTATTAATTTCCAATGAGGTATTAGGATAAGATTTATCGCTTCTTTTGCTTTCAACCTTAAAGGTCTTAAAATTTTCTTTTTTAACTAGATTAACAATCGTCTTGGCTATTTCATCTAAAGATCTTTCAGTAATTAAATAGCCAACAAAAAATTCATGAATGCCAAAAGCATTCTTTAATTTTTCAATTATTTCTTCGATATCGTTTTCACTAGCTTTAATAAACATTCTACCTTTATCAAAAGTAAGTTCATAAGTTAAATCAGTTAATAAAGATTTAATATTATTCCTTAAAATTTTAATAAAGAAATTGATATTATCTTTCTTAGTAGATAATTCACCATATTTAATAATAATTACTTTTTCCATTACTACTTACCCAATTCCATTAACTTTCCATAAACATCATTAAAATGATTTATAAAGCGATTAATCTCATCGTTGGTAGTAATATGAGAAATGCTTATTCTAATTGATGTCGTAGCTCTTTTAGCATCATTAAATACTGCCATAATTGAAGGACTAATATCTTCAGTCACACAGGCAGTATTAGTTCCAATATAAATTTCTCTTTCCGACAAAGCATTAATTAGTACTTCTGGTGGCAATGAGGTACTTAAATTTAAAATATGAGGAATAGAATATTTAGTTTTATTAGACACCACTTCTTTATTCTTTAAAATTTCTTCACACAAATGATTATTTAATTTATTAATATAGGTTTCTTTACGATTTAAATCAGTTAAAGCAATTCTTAAAGCTTTACTCATTGCTACAATAAGTGGTAAAGCAGGGGTTCCTGCCCTTAAATTACTACCTTTAGAACTACCGTGAATTAATGGTTCAATATGAATTTTTTCATCCAAATAAGCAATCCCAATTCCTTTTGGACCATAGAATTTATGGGCGCTCATAGCACCACTGTCTATATCATGTAAACTAACATTCACTTTACCTATTGCTTGAGTTAAATCAGAATGAAGTAATGTTTCAGAATTTTCCTTCTTAATAATCTGCCTAATAGTTTTTAAAGGTTGCCTAATTCCAAGTTCACTATTAACAGCGTTAATAATTACTAAAATAGTATCTTTTTTAATTTTATTTTTTAAATCTTCAAAATCAATTAATCCTTCACTATCATTATTAACATAAGTAATGTTAAAACCATCATTTTCTAAATATTCTAAAATATCATAAATAGAAGGATGCTCCAATTTAGAAACAACGATATTTTTTCCTTTATTTTTATATTTTTGAGCTATTCCCTTAATTAAAAAATTATTACTTTCTGTAGATCCACTAGTATAGATAAGTTCACTTTCTTTAATTTTTAACAATTCACAAATCTGTTTAGTAGCACTATTAAGTAAATTCATTCCTTTAGTTCCATAACTATGAATTGAATTAACATTAGCCATGTATTCCTTAGTTGTTTTATTATAAGATTCTAAAACTTCATACATTACTGGTGTAGTTGCTGAATAATCTAAATATATCATTATATATCACCTATTTAAAATTGTATCAAATTGCTTAAGTAAAATCTATAACAATATATTTATAATTATTAATAAAAACAATAAAAAACATCTACGATGTCTTTTAATAGTTTATCTTTTAAAATTTTTAATTTTCAAAAGTATTTTGGATTTTAGTGAGATTTTAGATATTTTTTTTCTATTATTCTACTATCCACGGATCAGTTAAAGTTCCTGTCCCACCTGATATTGTTGTTTCAGATTTTAAAGAAACTACCGGGCGAACACCGTTGCTGTACACATACCATGCGACAGCAGACGAGTTAGATGTGCTAAGGCAAGCTCTTTTCGTGCATTACCCCATATATATAAAATATATACCGTAGTTTTGGCCCTCAAAGGGTTTTTCGGGCCTTAATGAGATTACAGATTTTGTTTTCTACGATGCTATTATCCAGGGATCAGTTAAAGTTCCTGTTCCACCAGTAATTG
>CAYTSB010000016.1:0-18947 GCA_964440405.1 uncultured Muribaculaceae bacterium | reverse complement strand
GATATTTTCATTGCCATTATATAATCTAATTTTCTAATTCCATTTTCAATTTGGGAATAATAGCTTATACTGATATCAAGTTTTTTTGCCATCACTTTACAAGTGTATCCCTTTTCTTTTCTAGCCAATTTTAGTTTTTTTAACATTATTTTCACCCTTATGTGTAATATATTACCACTTTTTACACAAATAGTGAATAATTAAAATTGTTGTTTTCACTTTATTGTAATTGATAAAATTGAACTATTTATAATAAAACACCAACAAGGAGATTTATTCCTACGATATCTCCTTTCTTACAATATTCAGCAGTATTTTGAGCAATTCCATTCCATAATGTACATTTAATAAAATCAGTTTCATAAATACCGTCTACATTTTTATAGCTTCTGCCTACTGCTAAAACTACTGATGATACGGTTTTACCACTTTCTTTAACATTTAATTCAATGTCATTAACCAATCTACCAACTAAAACCACCTGATTTAACATAATACCTCCTTTCTAGAGTAAGGTTAACAAAAAAAAATTCAGGAAGCAAATCAGTAAATTGGATTTTTTAAATTAAAAAAAATACTAAATTTTTATTATTTAGTATTCTGATAAAACTTTTAAATGAAATTTTTAGTCAATATTTAAAATTTAACCATTTTTTAATAATCTGTTTAATTCAACTGCATATTCCATTGGCAATTCTTTCTTAAAATCATCAATGAACCCTAGAATTAATAATTCTTTAGCAGTATCTTCACTAATACCTTTGCTTTGCAAATAAATTAATTTGTCGCTGTTTAATTTAGAAACAGTTGCTTCATGTTCAATAGTACCTGTTTTATTCTGAATAATATTTCGAGGGTAAGTGTAGCTTTTAGAATATTCATCAAGAATAATTGTATCACACTCAACTTTACTAAAGCTATTTGCAGCATTTTTTGTAATTTTAACTGTACCACGGTAGTTACTTATTCCTCCTGCAATGGAAATTGATTTAGAAACAATATTACTTTTGGTATTTTTACCAATATGAATCATTTTAGCTCCAGCATCCAGATATTGTCCTTCTTTAGCATAAGCAATACTAATTGAATTTCCTTTACTATTATTACCATATAAAATACATGACGGATATTTCATAGTTACTTTACTGCCAATATTGCCATCAATCCATTCCATTGTCCCCTTTTCATGAACAATTGCTCTTTTTGTAACTAGATTATAAACATCTTTTGACCAGTTTTGAATTGTCGTATACCTTACTTTAGCATTTTTTAAAACAAATATTTCAACTACTCCAGCATGCAAAGAATTTTTAGAATAAGTTGGAGCAGTACATCCTTCAATATAGGAAAGTTCACTATCATGATCAACAATAATAATTGTTCTTTCAAACTGACCTAAAGCTTCACTTTCGATCCTAAAATAACTTTGTAAAGGACGATCAAGTTTAGTGTGAGGTGGAATATAAATAAAGCTACCACCACTCCATAAAGCACCATTTAAAGCCGTATATTTATTTTCATTATATTTAACTAGACTATTAAAATATTTTTTAAATAAATCCGGATACTTCTCTAAAGCCTCATCAGTAGAACAGAATATAATCCTATCATTCTGTTCTTTTAAATTATGATAGATTACTTCACTTTCATATTGATTAACTACACCACATAAATATTTATCTTCAGCTGTTACTACTCCTAAATTTTTAAAAGTATTATAAACATTCTCTGGAACTTTTTCCCATTTATCAGTCTTTTTTATATTACTTTTATAATAAATAATATCATCAAAATTAATATCTAATTTAGGTCCAAAACCAGGATTTTTCTGTTTAATGAATTCCTCATAGGATTTCATTCTGAAATCAGTCATCCACTTCGGCTCTTTTTTAATTTTTGATATATTTAAAATAAATTCCCTATCTAATTTTTTCTTCATATAAATCACATTATTTATTATAACATAAAATAAGACTTAAGTTTATTTATCAATCATATTTTTAGCATTAATTTATAAAATTAATGTTTTTCAATTAAAGCTATAAAATCAGAAAAAATCCAAAAAGAAATTACTTCAATTGGAAAATCACAACGATTTAGGAAGCAAAAGAGACTCTACAGTTTTTTTATATAATATAAAAAAGGCTATTTAGCCTCTATTATTAATTTTATTGCAGTTTTTTGTACTCCATCAATAATGATATCATTAAAAGCAGGAGTTAAAACTAAATTGTCACCGCTAGGGGCTACAAATCCTCTGGCAATAGCTACTGCTTTAATTGCTTGATTAAGACTCCCTGCACCTATTGTTTGAATCTCTACTATTCTGTTTTCTCTAAAGATATTAGCAATAGCTCCCGCCACCTTACTGGGATTTGACTTTGATGATACTTTTAATATTTCCATATTTCCTCCTTCATTACTAAATATTATGAAAGAAAAAATATATTAATTCTTAAATATTTTTAAAAACTTTTGTTTTCAGAATATTTTTTGTTTTTGATAAATATTTTTTAAATTTATTAACTACATTGTCATTTTTAAATTTAAATTTATTGTTTGAATAAAGTTTAAAAAATATTTTTCTTTTTTCTAAAAACTGATCACTATATTTACCATTATTAATCCGTGGATTATGTTGATAAGATAATTCCAAATCTTGTTTCTTATATATAATATTGCTCTTGATTTTATTAAATAATTTTTGACCCTTAGGATTGTTAATTATTACATTAGAAATTCCTGTATCTTTATTCATTTTAAAAAATTCGAAATCAATTTTATCTATTCCCCAAAAATCTCCTAAAGATAGATCGCCAACTCTTTTATTATCTTTTACAAAAGGACAATCATAACAATCTTTTTTTAAAAAACTATTATTTAGATAATTTTTCATCCATCCATCTTCAATAAAGTTTATCTTTTTTTCATCATACTTAATTTGATATAAATTCCAGGATTTCACTTTATTTCTAAAATCTATTTTTTGAGGGACTTTATTAAATCTTTGAATAAGTGACGTTTCAAAAACTTTAGACGAAGGAACGCCATGACAAACTATATCTATTGTATATAAATTATCACTTTGAACTAAATTGTTTAAGGCACCAACTTGACAAGGAGTTCCTGAAAATAGAACTAATTTATCGTTTTTTATTAATTCTTGAATTTTAGAATAAATATTTTCTAAATTACTTTGTAAATATTTGGATTTTCTTAATTCATCTAAATCCTTTTTATTGTCTATTATTATGTGTTTGATTTTTTTATCTATCCAAACTGCTCCTACAACATAGCCTTTTTGATCCAAAATACAATTAGCTAATTCCGTAAATATTCCACCACTACTGGAATTTAAAACAACATTTTTATTCTTACTATAAGCAGCATAACAGTCCTGCATTGGGTTGTTCTTAAATTTATGAATTAATTTAGGACAAACACTTACACATTTACCACATTTAATGCATTTTTCTTCATCTATTTTATATTCATAAAATCCTTCGTTATTTGTAATAATGGCAATTGCATTTACTGGGCAAACATCATGGCATAAAAAGCATCCGGTACAAAGAAAATTTTTATTATCTAAATTCATTCATTCACCCTCTTTTAATATATAATTTACTAAATATTATATCATGTTCTATCATTATTAAGAGATTCTTAACAGTTCTTTAACTAAAATAAAGTATCATTCCAAATCTTTACTAATATCTTTAAGAACCTTTTCAATCATTATTTGACATTCGTCGACTTTGTTTTTTATTTTTTGATTTAAATCTTTATTAAATAAAAGATAATTGATTTTTTCAAAAACTTTAGAAATAAACTTATCATGCCAAAATTTATCTCCGACAGCATCAATTACTAACTCTTTTAAATCTAGACCTTCAGCTATTACTCCTTTATATTTTCGACTATATGATAGACAGATGGCTGGTTTACACATTTGAAAAGTTGATACTGCCGCATGCATACGGCAGGTAATTGTAAATAAGCCATTACCTAAGATTACTCTTGCTTCTGCTGGCAAAATTGGCTTAACAATACAAACACATTCTTTTTCAAAAAAAGATTTTTTTTCATTATAAATATAATTATCATTAAACTTTGTATTAGGTGTTAAGACATGAGATAGATAAACTATTTTTTTATTAGGAAATTCTTTTTTTAGTTTTAAAACCAACTTACAAAATTCTTTGATCATTAGCTTATCATTGCCATATTTTGTTACTAAGCCAGTACCAACTATTGTTAGATATTCATTTTCTTTTAAATTATACTTTTTTAATAATGTTTCTTTATTGATTTTAAATTGTAAATTTAAATCTAAAAATGCTAAATCTCTTGATTCAATTATTTCTTTATTAATTACATTTTTCATATACTCAGCTGTTAAATGATCCCGACTATATATTTTAATGTTTTTAAAATATTTTTTAGCCCATGTTAAACGTTTCCCAGTATATGGTCCAATAGTTTGACTAATCATAAACAATTTGGTATTTTTATTAAATATCTTTAATTCCTGGAAAATTTTTTTTATAGCTGGATTATCATCAGGTAAATTATAATAGGTTTCAGCAAAATCGTCACCACCCAAAATAATGATGGCATCATAAAATCTGGCTGCTCGCTTCAACATCAGATTGGTTTTAATTTTTCTTTCAAAAAAACGAACATATTTGATATTTTCAGTTAACAATTTAATATGTAATTGGTTATCTTTATAAATTTTATCATATTCAGTGGCTTTTTTTAATCTTAATAAATCCTCATCACTTCTAGCTTCGGTATAATAATTAATTTGTTTTTTTACATATCTATTGAGATAAGTAATAATATTTTCGGCCATCATCATACTTCCATAGTTATATGTATTAGGAATATTTTTTAATAAAATATTCATATGAACCTCCTTATAGAACAATTAATATAAGTATTATAATTATTGCTATAGCCAATAACTGAAACCAGTTAAATCTACTTTCATCACTTTTAATAAAGTCAGTAATAGCCTTTTTCATCTTCTCGTTATTTGGCTTAAATTTTTTCGGTTTAAATTTTTTAGCTTGATTTAATATTTTACCTAAATCCGCAAAATTATCCAACTTAAGAATATAGCCCTCGCTGGCAAACTTATCTCTGATTTGAACTTGATGATTATTGGTATGCTCACCATATTCTTTTAATCTGGCAGCCCCAACAACTATTTTATTCGCTTTTAAACCATCAATAATTGAACCAACTCCACAATGAGTAACTAAAATATCACAATTTTTAATATAATTGTTGAAATCAGCTAGCGGAAGTAAATCAAAGATTTTCATGTTTTTACTTTTATATTCAGTATAACCAGCTTGAACAACAACTTCTTCTTTAATTTGGCCATTAGTGATTTCTTTTTCAATAGCATCTAATAATCTTTTAAAACCCTTGTCCTGGGTTCCTAAAGTAACAAATATCAATAGATCCACCCCCCATAAGTAGCTTTAGGATATAATTTTAGCATTTCTTCCCATTGAACTATAAATAAATCTGCAATTAGATAAAGTAGTCTGCCGGTTGCAGTTTTAGTAGAAATATTAGCAAATGTTTCAATGTAAATTACTTTACTGCCAAATATTTTGCCGATGCAGCACATTGGTCCAGCAGTATGAGTTCCAGTAGTAATGATGTATTGTGGCCTTAATTTAAAATATAAATAAAGGCTTTTAAAACAATTAAACAATAATTTAAAAGGATAAGATGCTAAATGATCTTTAGTACCATAAACTAAATAATTTACTTTATGGGGATATTCTTTTTGTAAATTAATAGTTGATTTATTTTTTTCAGTAATTATTTGATAATCATAATCATTAAAAATATCCTTTAAACTGATTAATTCATTAAAGTGACCACCAACGCTAGAAATAAATAATACTCTTTTTTTATTTTTCATATCATTCCTCTTCTAATATTCTATCAATAAATTTAAACCATAGCAATTTTACATTCTCAGTAGAATATTTACTAGCTGTTTGATAGGCATTACTTGAAAATGCTTCTTTATTAGGATTATTAAAATATTTTAAAATTTCATTAGCTAATTTTTCTCGATTACGATCAGCAACTAATTTACCGTTTTTATTATCAATAATTTCTTTAGCTCCTAAAGCTGATGAAAAAGCAAAACAAGGAATACCGTAACTCATTGCTTCAATTAAAACTAAGCCAAATGATTCTTTAAAAGACGTTGTCACAAATAAAGATGTCTTTTGATAAACTTTATCTAAATCCTGGCTGTTCAAATATCCTTTGAAAATTACATTATCCTGTAAATTATATTTATTAACTAGATTAATAAGATCTTTCTTCTGACTACCATCCCCAGCTATTATTAACTTAATAGCTTTATTTTTATTATTAACTATTCTGAAGGTTTCTATTAAATCAGGTACTCCTTTTTCTGCTTCTAATCGACCAACAAATAAAACATTCTTTCCATCTAATTTATTTAACTTTTTAGCTAAATGATCTATTGTTTGAGGAATATATTTAATTTTTAAATTCTTAAAATATTCTTTATAATCATTATCTAAATATTTACTTGGTGGAATTAAATAATCAACATTTCTTAAAGCTCTTTCTAATTTTTTGATATAACTTAAGTTGTTATCATGATGACTATGTTCTTCAGCTATTTTTATAGTACTTTTGTTACCATATCTACTTAATAATTTAGTAAATTCAATTCTTGTAGATATAATAATTTTAGAATTGCTATTAATAATATGCTTTTTAACTAATTGTTCCTTCTGATATAAAATATAAGTCGATTTAATTCCTTCTTGTAGTATTTTAAAAATATTTCTTTTCTTAAAATAATACAAAAATTCTTCTTTATTTGGTTTTAAATTAGATAAATAAATGAGCTTTACTTTATCGTTTAAACGATAAGGAATTGTTTTATTTAATTTATATAATGATACTATTTCAACATTATATTTTTCACTTAACATATTAGCCTGATTAACTATTGATCTTTCAATACCACCATATCCCATATGTAATGTTAAAATACTAATTTTATTTAAAACAATTTCTTTTGGTTTAAATAATTTAAATTCATTTGCTAACAAAATTAAATAAAATATTAAATAAATTGATACCGCTGGAGCCATGAAAACATGTCCCGAAAAAGATGAAATCCCAAAGATTAAGAACAATATCGTCAAATAATATAAACTGGTTAAAGTTATTTCACTCCTCTTTTTAATTATCAAATATAAAATAGCCAAAAAAGGCGAAAGCATGATTAATAATCCACATATTCCATAATGAAAATAAATATCCAAGACATCAATCTCAATTAATTTAGCAATATTTTTATCATTGATTTTATGAGTATTAGAAAAGCCAATCCCAAACCATACTTTGTGGTTATTTTCATTTTGACCATAGATATTTAAAGTATTGGCAAGAAATAAATTACGATTACTTAATAACGGTTTAATTAATTTACCGAAATAATTATCATTATATAAAAAATTAATATCCTCCATCAAATCTTCAATAGCTTCTTTATCACTTTCATCAATTATTAGTCCTTTTTCATTATAATAATTTGTCATATATTTAAAATTATATATGGCATAGGATTTATAAGAAAAGCCTAAAATGGTTAATAAAATAATTAAGTTAATAGAAATTGAATATAGAAAACTTTTTCCTTTTTCTCTTTTTAATAAAGAATAGATTAAATTTATTGTCCCAACTATTATTAAACCTAGTAAAGAAACTTTAGTACCTATTTTTAAAATTGAATAAATAATCGGTAAAAAAATTAAAAATTGATATTTTTTTTTCTCATCAATAAAATAATAAAGAAAAGGATAAAGAATTATCATAATATTAGCAATTTCATTGCCAGCATAAAACCAACCAATATATCCAAACAAAGCAGTCGGATATGTTCTGTGAGCAGTTTTAAGCAGTAAAGGTATTAATAAAAGTAAAGTCATTGAAATTAAATTTATTTTCATTAATTTAATAATTTCGTTTTTATTAAGTTTATCTTCATCAAAAAAACAAATTAATCCTAAAAAAATAATAGGAAAAAAGAATAATTTAAATAAATAGCTCACTTCATTAAAAATAAATGTTCTATTAATTAGTTCTATTTTAAAGATAAAATAGAATAACATATATAACAAAAAGACTACTATTAATCCTAAAGATATTTTTTTATATTTTGATTTAGTAATTAGTATATAATAAACCGCTCCCAACATAAAAAAACCTTTAATAATTAACCCTGGAGTTATTATTAAATTATAGTTTCGAGTTAATAATGCTGTTATTAAATCTAAAAACGGTAAAAGTAAAATTAAGTATTTTATTTGATTCTTCATAAGCATCACTTTTATTATAGCATAAATTTTATTTATTTTTCACTTTATATAAAAGCTTTACTAAAATATTGCTATATATTTTTAATAACAATTTATTTTTAATAATAATTCTTTTATAAAATATCAATTTATTAATTGAAATATTATTTTTCCAATTAATAACAGTTGAATCCAAATATTTATAAGTTTGATTTATAAATTTATTCCTTAATTTATAGTTTTCAATATATCTGCTTTGAACTAAATAATTTATTATTGCGCTCACAATTAACAATTCCAAATTATCCTTGTCGATGTAATTTCTTAATTGATCTTCCATTAATTTTGCCACTACAAAAATATCAAAAATCTTTTCATTTCTAACGGTAGTTTGACTTCCTTCATGAATATTAAAATACGACAAGGCTTCATTAATTTTGCCAATTCTTTTAGCTTTACATAATGCTTTACAAACAAAAGGTGCATCTTCATATTTAATATCTTCAGGGAAGAATATTTTTTCCGTTTTTAAAATTTTTGAGTTATATATTTTATTGCATGGCCCTAAATTAATTTCATTTATTAATCTAGGAGTACTTTTTAAATCAGTATTAGAAAACTCTTTTAAAGATACTTTAGAGTAAAAATTGCCAAGATGATTATAATAATCACATATTACTACATCACACTTATCAGTTTCTGCTTTATTATACATTTTCTCACAGAAAGTTATGTCAAGATAATCATCAGCATCAACAAAAGTTATATATTCACCCTTACTTAATTCTATTCCTTTATTTCTTGTTTTACCGATACCTTCATTTTCTTTAACAATATACTTTATTCTTTTATCTTTAAAACTTCTTATAATTTTATCACTGTCATCAGTTGAACCATCATTTAAAATTATTATTTCAATATCTTTTAAAGTTTGGTTAATTAAAGAATTAATACATTCTTTTATGTAAGAAGAAGCATTATATACAGGTATTATTATTGTTATTTTTATCATCTTAACCTCATTATATATCTATAAAAAAAGTAAGGACTAGTTTTAATTAGTATTTTTTTTATTTTATGTTTTAAACTATGATCAATGATATAATCAAAGACATTTATTTTTTTAAATTTTTTATTGTATTTTCTAAAGTCTTTATATTTTAAGGTAGTTGAATAATATATTAATGAATCATCTATAAATCTGATAAATATATCACTGTTTTTTATTTTTTTAAATTCTGAAACTAAAAATTTGGACTGCTTCAGCATATCTTCCATTTTAATTAACTTCCTTTGATATGAATTGTTATTCATTAGACTATTGCTTCTTTGAAGATAATTATAACCGATATATTTAATTACTTTCATTTTTTTTGCTTTAGCAATAATCAAAGGTATTAAGCCATAATCTTCAGCTATACAATCTTTCATAAATCTAAAATTATTGTTTTTATAAAAAGACGATTTATAACAATAGGCCCAGGCATTTTCTACATAATAAAAATTAGTAATTTCACTGAAACATTCAATCCCTGTTCCTGAGCAGGCACCTTGATTCCAATCAATCATTTTATCACTAAAAACTTCTCTTACTTGAAAACGAATTAAATCTTCATCACTAATTTCCTTAGCTAAAATTTCCAATAAATCATATTCTATGTAGTCATCTGAATCTAAGAACAAGATATAATCTCCCGAAGAATTATCAATACCTATATTCCTTGCTTCACTTAGTCCTGTCTTTTCATAATATAATTTTTTAAAATTATATTTTTGAGCATATTCAGCAGCTATTTTATTACTGCTATCAATTGATTTATCACATACTAAAATACATTCATAATTTTTATAAGACTGATTAATAACTGAGTCCAAACACTTTGACAAATATTTTTCAACATTATATACTGGAATAATTATACTAAATTTCATAATTAATCCTCATTTATTATTTTAATAATTTTTTTAAAATCTTTAGAAAAATCATTATGATAATTAGAGCTATCCATACTTAACACTTCTTTTATTTCTTCGTTTAATTGATCAATATTTTTATCAACAAACTTCACAAATTTATTTTTTCCCATCATTTCTACAAATTCATTTAATTTATAATTATATGAACTAATAACAATGCATGGTGTGTTAGTTATTAATGCAAAAATTAAACCATGTAATCTATCTGTTATAACTAATCTATGTTGAGCGAATAATTTAAGTTGATTATTAACAACCATATTTCGATCTATCTTTGGAATATCCCCAGTACTTAGATTATCTGTAAAATCATAATTGGTATCATATATTTTAATTATTTCAAATATTTTATCATATTGATCTTTAACTAATCCACTCTCATCATTTAAATTTCTAATGCAGGCAATAATACCTTTTCTTTTAAAATTATAATTATAATTTAGACTTAAAGCACTATCTAGCATTAACTGATGTTTAGAATTATAAAAATACTGATTAGCCATTTCTAATGATATTTTACCTCTAGTAAATATTGTTAAATCATTATGACGATTATAAATTTCCTGACTTTTATTTAATTCAAATTTTCCTTTTTCACTATCATCAAAATATATAGTTTGAGGTAAAATAATTATTTTATTATTAGGAAAGTTTTCTATTATAGTTCTTCTTAAATTTTCTTCAGCCAGATATCTATTACCTAAATTTCCCCCGCCCTGTAATAAAATAATATCTTCTTTATTAATTATTTTAAATAGATAATTAATATTATCTTGAAATTCATATGTTGATATTTCAATTAATGGCATATTTTTTAGATAATTACGGATAAATTCATATATTCCCATAGTAATTGCAGCATCACCAATATTACTGTGTTCACTTGTTCCTAATAATATTATTTTTCTTTTAAAATATAAGTTATTAATATTCTCCATTTTTAAAACTTCAAATTCTTTTTTATAATCGAAAAATAAACTTGTTTGATCATTTAATAATTCATTTAATTTTTCAATATTTGATATCTTATCTAAAATCAATTGATTGCTATTTGAAACTAATTCATTATTGTTCGAAATTAATTCATTATTATTTGAAATTAGTTCGTTATTATTTGAAGCTAATTCATTGGTTTTTTCTAATTTTTCAGTTTTATTGAAAAGATCACTTTTCAATTCATCCACATTACTTTTTAAATTAGTTATTTCATTAGTAGTCCTATCAATTCTACCACCAATATTATTATTTATTATTTCAGAAATTATGTTATAGAGTATTCTTCTTAACACTCTATAAAAAGGTTTAAAAAGTGATTTGATACCATTTTTAATTCTAGTATTTAAATTATTTTTATTAATTTCTTTAAATGATTTATAGATATTATAATCACAATTTTCATAAATAATTTTATGATTAACTTTTTCTAGAATTTCATTTATTAGCATAATAATTTCTTTATATTGTTTTCTTCTGTTTTTTATATAGCTTAAACAGTTATTGTTAATAAAATTTATTAAATTTTTATATTCATAAGCATAATGAATGAACAATTGCTTTTCATAATATATTTCTAATATATTTTCTATTGAAAGTAAAGTTTCCAATATACTGTCGGAGTTACTTTTTCTTATTTTTTTAACTTGTCGATATAAATAAACATTATCTGAAATTCCATAAAATTTATCAATATTAATCATAAAATTAACAAAGAATAAAGGATCTTCATAATTTCTAGCATTTGGAAAATAAATATTTTTTTCTTTAATTAATTTTAAATTATAAATAAATCTCGTAAACCCCCATGATGGCCAGACATTATATTCATTAAAAGTTAATAAACCATCATCTACGACATTATAGCCATTATATGTTCCTGTTTCATAATCAAGGTCATCATAACTGTAATCATCATCAACTAGTCTTATGTTTCCACAAACAGCAAGGACAGAATTTTCCTTAGCACAAGTAAACATTCTTTCCAAAGTATCTTTACTAGCATATAAATCATCAGGGTCCATAAAACTAACAAACTCGCCCTTTGCTTCTCTTAATCCAGTATTTCTACTTAACCCGGTCCCTAAATTACTAGAATTATAAAAAATTCTAATTCTTTTATCATACTTAGCATAATTTTCCACAATTTTTATTGAAGCATCTAAACTATAATCGTCAATAAAAATAATTTCTATTTCTTTTAGAGTTTGCTCAGTAATAGACTTGATACAATCTTCAATATATTTTTCAACATTATATACTGGAACTACTACTGATATTTTTGGTTTTTTAACTGCTTCATAATTCTTAATATTAAAATTTTTATATTTATAATTTGTTATTTTTAAAAATTCCATAAATTCATTTTCTGAAATGCTGTTTTTAATTCTATTTACGAATTCTTCGCGATAGGTATCCATTAATTCATATCTCCAATGAAATTCGTTTAACATATACTTCAAAAATGTGCTTTTTATTGCAGAATTTACATCATTAGCATTTAACATTTCATTAATTATTTTCATTATGCCAACTATATCTAAAACATTTTTATTATCATAACTTGATGCCTGTAATGAATCAGCTCGATTTATCCTATAATATAATAGTTTTTTTGATAATAAACTGATTCTCTTAGCTTTAATCATACATTCATAATAAAATGGATTATCTTCATATCTTATATTTTCTGGAAATAGTAAATTATTACTTTTTAAAAATTTTAAGTTGTATAATTTATTCCAAGCAACAACTGGCGCCTTATCCGAGATAAAATCTTCACTAGCTATTTCTTGATAGTTAAAAACGCCGGTAAATAATTTTTTGTCAAAAGCCAACTGCGATCCCCAGCTTTTTTTTAAAACTTTTTCGGCTTTTTCATCGTATGAATAAAATGGGAAAATCACTATATCATTACTATTCTTTTCGGCAACATTATATAATTCTAAATAAGCATTGACGTCAATCCAGTCATCACTATCCAAAAAAGCTATATATTTACCTTTGGCTGCTTTAATACCCATGTTTCTTGCACCGCCTAAGCCACCGGTAATTTGATTGATAATTATAATTCTTTTATCTTGTTTTTCAAATCTTTTTAATATATCAAAAGTATCATCATTAGATTCTTTATATACACATATTATTTCGATATTTTTTAAGGTTTGCTCCGCCACACTTTTTAAACATTGTTCTAAATATTTGCCCGTATTATAAACAGGAATAATTACTGAAACTTGTACTTTCATAACACATATATTTCCTCTCTTAACCACATACGATAACAGTAGAATTCATCGTATTCTTATTATTAATATTCAACTACTTGTTTTTATTATACTACATATCAATCTCCTTGTGAACTATTTAAAAATAGCTATTAATTAAAAGTAGAAAATTCATATTTTAAATGATATAATTTCATTATTGGAGGTAAAGAAGTGAAAGAAAACAAAATTAACATAATATTTATAATAATTTTCTTTTCAATATCAATTTTGTTTTTTGGCAGATTATTAACCGGGTCAAATGAATATTTATTGAAAGAAAATAGAACGGCGAGTCAAATTCCCAAATTTAGTATAAAATCATTTCTAAATGGCAAATATCAGCAAGATTTAGAATCTGGAATAAGTGATCAAATATTATTCTCTTCTGAATTAAGAATTTTTTCGATATTGTTAAAAAACAATCTATATAACTTAAAATATAATTTAAGTGAGAAAAATGGATATGAATTAGCCACAAATAGTTATTATCGATACAATAATCATGAATGGCTTGTTGTAAAGCCAGTTGAGAGATCGGTTTTCGATGAAAACAGCGAAAATATTGATCGACTTGCAAATTATTATAATAGCTTGAATATTAAAAATAAATTTTTATATTTTATATCAGATGATAACAGTTTTAATTTTGATGATAGTAGTTTGAATAAATATATTGTTGAAAAAATAAAAAAAGATTATAACACTTTCAAATTTGATTATTTAAAAGTAAATAACGTTGAAGATTATGAAAATTATTTTTATAAAACAGATCATCATTGGAATTATAAAGGATCATATCAAGGATATCAAGATATAATCAAGTTGATTTATGGTGATGATGAAAAAATAATTGAACCTAAAAATATTAAAAATTTCGATCTCAATTATTACGGTTCAAAAACCAGATTGTCTCAGTATAAATATTTAAAAGAAAAATTCAGTGTATATGAATTTAATATTCCAAATCATACTGAATACGTAACAGGTGAGAAAACCAATTATTATGAAATTCCTAATAATATAAATTTATATTATAATAATATAGATGAAATAAGAAATAACTGGAGTTGGGATACGAATCACTATGCTGCCTATTACGGCGGAGATTATGATGAAGTCATTTATAATTATAATCGTGAAGATAGAAGCAATTTATTAATAATAGGATCATCATTTACAAACGCAATTAATAAACTGGTTGCTTCTCACTTCAATAAAACTTTTGTAATAGATTTAAGATATTATAAAAACTTTGATTTTAATGAATATGTTCATGAAAATAATATCGATACTTTTCTTTATATTATCAATGTAAATATGTATATCAATGATTGGGGTGCTGTAGATGCTTTTCAGTAGTTTAGTTTTTTTGTTTATATTCTTGCCGGTCACCTGCTTCTTTTATTTTTTAAGTCCTAAAAAATTTAGAAACACAATATTAATTATCAGTTCATTAATTTTTTATGCTTGGGGAGAACCTAAGTACATTATTTTAATGCTATTTTCAATTTTAATTAATTACATATTAACTATATTGATTGATAAACAGAGCAGCGTAAAAAAAGCCAAATTGATTTTGATACTAACGATTGTTATTAATTTATTGTTAATTGGCATATTCAAATATTTAGATTTTGGTATTTTAACATTTAATCAAATATTTAATCTAAAAATTCCTTTTGCCAATATAGCTCTTCCAATAGGTATAAGTTTCTATACTTTTAAAATTCTTTCATATGTTATTGATGTATATAAAAAGAAAATTAAAGCCCAGAAAAACATAATTCATTTAGCAACTTATATTGCTTTTTTTCCACAACTTATGGCGGGACCTATTGTCAGATATGGAGCAATTGAAGACGAATTAAAAAATAGAACTATAACAGCCGAATCATTTATCGCCGGTATTAGAAGATTTATATTTGGTTTTGCTAAAAAAGTTATTATTGCTAACAACATGGCTCTTTTAGCAGATACTGTGTATAATTCTAGTAATTTAGGAAGCATTAATAGTTTAATATTATGGATTGCAGGAATTGCTTATACCTTCCAAATTTATTTTGACTTTTCAGGATATAGCGATATGGCAATAGGTTTAAGTAAAATGTTTGGGTTTACATCTTTAGAAAATTTTAATTATCCATATATTGCTAAAAGTATAACCGACTTCTGGCGAAGATGGCATATATCACTTTCTAGCTGGTTTAAAGATTATTTATATATCCCACTAGGGGGAAATAGATGCAGTGTTTTAAAATGGATTAGAAATGTTTTAATCGTTTGGAGTTTAACAGGACTATGGCATGGTGCTAGTTGGAACTTTGTAATGTGGGGTCTTTATTTTAGTATATTTTTGATATTGGAAAAAACATTATTTAAAAATATTATTGAAAAAACTCCCAAATTTATTACCTGGATGATTACTATGCTGATAGTTATTATAAGTTGGGTTATATTTAGAATAACTGATATTGACAATTTATTGATGGTATTGAAAAATATGTTTGCTTTCAAATTTGGCAGTTTAGATTTACTTTTAAACAATTATGATGTTTTCATCGCCTTAATGTTAATGCCGATTGCAGCACTAGCTTCTTTACCAATATTTAAAAATATTGCTCTTAAATTATTTAATAAGAACAAATGCCTGATGATTTTATCATATATAATCATTTTAGGATTATATATCTTATGCATATGTCTATTACTTTCAAATAGTTATAATCCTTTTATTTACTTTAAGTTTTAAAATTCATTGCCCAAAATACTAAAGGATGTGAAAATTTATATGGAAAAAATTAAACGGTTTGTAGACATATATATTCCTGTAGAGACTTGCAATTTAAGATGTGAGTATTGTTATGTAACTAAAAATCGTAAATTCAATTCAAAAATAATGCCCCTCGCCCATTCTATTAGCGAAATAAAACAAGCATTCTCAAAAGAGAAATTAGGAGGAACTTGTTTAATCAATATGTGTGCCGGCGGCGAAACTCTTTTGCCAGATTATATGACTGATGTTATAAAAGTAATATTAGAAAATGGACATTATTTAATGATTGTAACGAATGGTACAGTTAAGAAACGATTTGAAGAATTAATAAAACTGGATGAGAAATTAAAAAAACGTTTATTTTTTAAATTTTCATTTCAATATTTAGAACTTAAACGTTTAAATATGATGAAAATATTTTTTGATAATGTAAAACTCGCTCATAGTGCTGGCTGCTCAATTACTGTAGAAGTGGCTGCTAGTGATAGTGCTATTCCATATATCGATGATATTAAAGAAGTATGTATGGAAAATGTAAAGGCATTGCCACATGTTACTCTTTTAAGAGATGTAGCAACCGATAATTTTAGTTTATTATCCAATTATAAAATGGATAAATTAAAAGAAATATGGGGTTCTTTTCATTCGGAACTATTTGATTTTAGATCTAAAATTTGGGAAATTAAGAGAAAAGAGTTTTGCTATGCTGGAGTTTGGAGCATTTGTGTTGATTTACAATCTGGAAACATAAAAAAATGTTTTGATGAAAAATCAATTGGCAATATCTATAATGATAAACAAATTAAGTTTGAACCAGTTGGCAAACATTGCAAAGCTCCTTATTGTTTTGCCGGACATGCTTTTATTGCTCTAGGAACTGTTCCAGAAATTGATATTGGTTCTTTTGATTCCCTAAGGGATCGTCCTCAAGCTAAATGGCTATATCCCGAAATAAAAAACATTATGAAGCAAAAATTAAAAAATAATAATGAAGAATATTCAAACTTTCAAAAATTTGGAATGGAACTAAAACTTAAAAATCGAATTGCTAAAGTAAAATTGTCACCTAAGAAAATAAGTTATAATACAGTTAAAAATATTAAATCGAGTGCTGCTCCATATGCCTCTATAATTGATGTTAGACAAGATTTAAATACAAAATATAAAAAAATTCCAAAGCAATTAGAATGGATTGTAAATTATCAAAAAGAACGTGATAAAGTTTTAGATGGTGACCAAATAGTCATTATCGCTAATGGTGATAAACACAAAAAAGCTCAAGGAAATGAAATATGGATCGTTGGTGCGTTAGTTGATAATAACTGGTATAATGCCAGTGAAATATTTGATAATGGCTGGCTTGATCAAGGACTTTGTAAAGTATGGAGATCATATGATTTACCAAAGGAAATTTCAAATACTATTACCGGAAAGATTCCAAAAGGGAAAGATATTTACTTAATATTTGAAAGAAACAAATGGCGTGGAAACACTACCATTAAATTTAAAGGTAAATCTAAAACTGTTAATTTATATACAAACAAAGATGATGAATTACTATTTGCTAAAATAAGATAAAATTATTAATACATTAAAAAACACTAGCATAAACTAGTGTTTATCATTTATATTATTACCGGTTATTTCATTTTTGGTTAGAAAATTATAAAATACTTTCATCATCATATGATCAAATGTCATATGGACATCTTCGGCTATCTGCATGTCCATTTCATCGACATGCATTATGTAATCGGCCATATCTTTTAATTTCCCACCGGTATAACCAGTCATTCCCAATACTTTTGCTCCTTTTTCATGAGCATAAGTTGCGGCATTTAAAACATTTTTAGAATTACCTGAACCAGAAATACCAATTAATAAATCTTTTTTGGTTATTTTATTTAGTAGTTGAAATCTAAATATTTCTTCATAACCAATATCATTTGCTACTGCCATCATCGTTGAAACATTGTCATTTAAACAATAAAAATTAAATTTTAAATCAGTATATTCACTAATACCTTTATTAAAATCGTTTTGCATATGTGATGCAGTTGAAGCTGAACCACCATTGCCACATACGTAAATAGTTCCGCCATTTTTGTATGTTTTATAAATAGCATTCATTGCTTCATTTAATTCATCTAAGTTAAGATGATTAATCACTCTTATTTCTCTTTCATAATATTCTTTAATTGCTTTTTTAAAATCCATGTTTATCCTCCTTTATAAAATTTTATTTATAGCATCCAATAAATCTTCAGCCACTATATCTGGTATTACATCAAATTTACCATCATTTCCAGCTTCACCAGTTTTAATGAGTATTGATTTAATACCGGCATCCTTTGCACATTTTATATCAGAAGTGGTATCTCCGATCATAATAGATTCTGTTAAATTTATATTAAAATCCATTGCTGCTTGTTTAACCATGCCTATTCCTGGCTTACGACATTCGCATTTAATTTTTAATTCAGGAACTTCACCTTCAAATCCTTTATCAGGATGATGAGGGCAATAGTACAAGCCATCAATATAAGCTCCTTCTTT
>CAYTSB010000015.1:8703-18963 GCA_964440405.1 uncultured Muribaculaceae bacterium | reverse complement strand
AAGAATATAAGAATATAATCGTGAATGGAATAAAAATTCAAGGAAGAATAGTAAACTATTCTATTGATACATACAGTTTTACTGGTGAGAACATAAGAAATTATAGTGTTGTTGTTACTTATATAGATCCATGTACGGGCAATGAAAAACAAATATCTACACCACCATTATCTTTTGATCCTATAAAATCCCTTGGAGATACATCTTGTAGTGTATATATTTTAAATGGATTGTATTATGTTACAGATTTTGTTCCAAGAAAATCAGGACAGGATAATATATGGGGAAAAGAAATTAACATATTGGAAAAAAAAGAATTAAAAAAAGTAATAATATATATTACCATCTTTATTATAATTTTTGTTCTATCTTGTCTATGTTGTGTGGGTATTATTAAATTTTAAAACAAGAATAATAAATTATAAAAAAAGGAAGTGATAGTAATGGATAATCGACAAAATTCGACAAATATTAACTAGTTGATTACGATTTAATTAACCACTTTAAGAAATCCTTTTTTTTACAAGGCTTTGCGAGAATTAACATCTTGCATGTTTTATATAAAAATATGTTAAAATAAATAAAAAATAGTTCAAAATTGACTATTTTTAATATAAATGTGGTAGGAATTAATAAGGTGATTACACCTTTTAACCCCTACAAAAAAAATAATCAAACTTTGGGGGTGTTAGGTATGATTAAAAATGTTATATCTGTTATAGATGGAGAAGCAGGTAGTTGTGGTAAAGCAAAAGTAGTAGGAGAAATAGCTACTGATAAAACTATTAATCTTGGTGCTGCAGTAACTAATTGTATGCCTAATGCAGGACATACATTCGTAGATGAAAAAGGGAATGCCACAATATTTAGAAATATACCTGTATCAAGTGTTAATCCTAATACTGAATTGTTTATTGGACCTGGTTCTGCTATTGATATGGAAGTATTTATGGATGAATATGAAAGAGTAAAACATTTCTTAAATGGTAGAAAATTATACGTACATGAAATGGTTCCACTAATAGAAGAAAGACATAAACAATATGAAAGAGAACATATTAAAAGTGGTTCTACATTTAAAGGGTGTGGAGCAGTTACACAAGAAAAAGTTATTAGATATAAAAAGTTAGAATTCTTTAAAACTTTTAGAGATGCAGTTTGCTGTTCTAATGATGAATGGTTAGAAAGATTATATAGTCATATTGATAATCCAAATGAGTATGTAATGTTAGAAGGTGCTCAAGGGTGTGATTTAGATTTAAACCATAGTGGAAATTATCCATATGTTACAAGTAGAAATGTTTCTACATCTCAATTACTTGCTGATTCAGGAATATCACCTGAAAGATTATTACAAACTATAATGGTTATTAGACCCTTCCCAATTAGAATAAGTAATATTACAAAAACTGGTGATATTATTTATACTGGAACTTATGGTACTGGTCAAGAACTTACATGGACTGAAATCAATATTGCTTCACAATTTGGATGGTATCCTTATAAAGGAATGTTAGATGATTTTAAAATTGAATATGAAGAAGATGAATTTTTTGAATATGTAAAAGAAGATTTATCAAGATGTCCTGAAATATATTTAAAACAAATATTTGGAGAAAAATATAAAGATATTAATCCTAAAGATGTAACTCTACTACAAGCATTAGAAATGGAAAGATTATATTATAAATCAATTGGTGAAAGAGAATACGAAAGTAATTATATTGAATTGCCTTTAACTGAATCTAAAGATTGCCCTACATGTATTTGTGATTTATCTGAACAAACTACTGTTACAAAGATGGAAAGAAGAATATTTGATTTAGATATAAGAAAACTAATTAATAATTGTCGTATTAATACACCATCTAGTTTATATTTAAATTTCTTTCAACATCTAAGTATCGCTCATAATGGTTTAAAAGGTAATTATGATGATATATATATTGATAAACCATTGAGAGAATATCTTGCATGGTTAGAAAGTGAAACTGGCATTGATATTTCTAATTTAGGTACTGGTGCTAGAAATGGTGAAAAAATAAAAAGAAAAGAATTAATTAGAAGATAGTATGGCCATATGACCAGGGAATGTAGTGGAATAAATTGATTACACCATATTTAACCTTTAGTAATTTATATAAATTTAGACAGATTAGTACAAAATCTGCCTTTTTTATGCTATAATTTTAATGATTTTAAATCGAGGAAGTGATTTCTATGAATGAAAATAAAACTAATATAAACTGGTATCCAGGCCATATGGCTAAAACAAGAAGAGAAATAAAAGAAAAATTAAATTTAATAGATGTTGTTTATGAAGTTATAGATGCTAGAATACCTTTTTCATCAAGAATTGAAAACATTAATGAACTTATTAAGAATAAGCCTCATATTTTAATTATGAGTAAATGTGATTTAAGCGATGAGCAAGAAACTAAGAATTGGCTTAAATATTATGAGAATAAAAAAATAAATGTTTTGGCAGTTAATCTTACAAATAATAAGGATTATTTAAAAATTGTTAAACTAACTCAAGAGTTAATGAATAATATTAATTTAAAGAGAAAAAAAAGAGGCTTGAATAGTAAAGAAGCTAAAGTTTTGGTTTTAGGAATTCCCAATGTTGGTAAAAGTACATTAATAAATCAAATGGCTACTAAAAAAGTGGCTGGTGTTGCCAATAAACCGGGAGTAACTAAGAATTTAACCTGGTTAAAAACTAAATATAATATTTTATTACTAGACACTCCAGGAATACTGGCACCAAATATAAAAGATGAAGAAGTAGGGTTAAATTTAGCCAGTATGACTGCGATTAAAGATAGTATTTTGCCTAAAGACAAGGTAGCTATTCATATCTTGAATAAATTAAATAAACATTATCCAGACATTTTAAAATCTAGATATAAAATAGATAATTTAGATAGTGATATTGAAACTGTTTATGAAAACATTGGTCGTAATTTAGGGATTATTAAAACAGGCAATGAAGTAGATTATGATAAAGTAAGTGAATATATTATTAATGATCTAAAAAACAATATCAAGGGCATAACCTTTGATCAAAGATAAATGAAAGAAGATGCAAAATATGAATGACATGCTCGAGTATGAAAAAAAATTATATCGCCAAGGTATAAAATATATCGCTGGAGTTGATGAAGTAGGTAGAGGGCCTTTAATTGGACCAGTGGTGGCAGCAGCAGTTATTTTACCAGAACTTTATTTTAACAGTGAGATAAAAGATTCCAAAAAAATAAGTGAAAAGAAAAGGAACATCTTATATGATGAAATTACTAAAAATGCCGTTGCTATTGGAATTGGAGTTGTCTCTAATACTAAGATAGATGAAGTAAATATTTATGAGGCTACTAAATTGGCAATGAAAAAAGCGATTAGAAATTTGCAGGTAAAACCTGATCATATTTTAATTGATGCCATGCCTTTAGTTTTAAGTATTCCAACAACTAGTATTATTAAAGGTGATAACTTAAGTTTAAGTATTGCTGCAGCGTCAATTATTGCTAAAGTGACAAGAGATAATATGATGAATAAGCTTGATGTTAAATATCCTTTATATGGCTTTAAAAGGCATAAAGGCTATGCTACAAAAGAGCATCTTAATAATGTCAAATGCTATGGAGTTTTAAAAGAATACAGATTTACTTTTAAACCTATTTGTGATTTAATTAATGAAGGTGGTAACGATGGCAAAGTTAAAATTAATCAAAAATAAAATTTGTAAAAATTATTTAATTTTAATGACTTTAATCTTTTTAAGTGAAATCTTGACTAGAATAATATTAAACCTGGAAATATTTGACTGGGCAGTACTAAGGATATTTATTGGAGTAAATATAGTCTCTTTAATCCTAAGTATGCTTGTTTCCTTATTACCAAGCAAACTAACTAATGTTTTTAATCTTTTTATAATTTTTTTAGTTGACCTTTATGCTGTTGCCCAGGTTGGATTTTCCAATTTTATGGGTAACTTTATGTCAGTTAATTCTAGCAGTCAGTTGGATAAAGTTACTAGTTACTTTTTAGATTATGTGCAGACATTTTCTTGGGAGTTTTATTTAATATTTATTCCCTTTATAATTCTAATTGTTTATTATATTTTCTTTAATAAAAAAATAAAACACATTTTTGATTACAGTCATTATCTTAACTATTTATTAACATTAATCCCAATAAGCTTGCTATGTTGGTTGTTTTACGTTTCACTAGACGTAAACTTTATGAAAAGCGAATATCAAGCAGAAAAAAACTCAGATTTATTTAAATATCCGGAAAATCCCAATGTCGTATTCAATCAGTTTGGTTCAACCATATATGCAATAATTGATTTTAAATCATTGCTAGGAGAAGCAAGTGCGGAAACAATTAACAACAATAATGATAACAATAATCAAGATGCAGTAATTAATGATTATACAAGAGTGATCAATGATTATTCATGGCGTAAAGTAATGGAAAATGAAAAGAATAGCAATTATAAAAAACTAAATGAATATTTTATTAATAGAGATATTACTGATAAAAATGAAATGACGGGTTACTTAAAAGATAAAAATTTAATCTTTCTATTACTGGAATCAGTTAATACAATTCCTTTTATGTATCCTGAGTATTTTCCTAACTTAAATAAAATTTATAATGAAGGGTGGACTTGGACTAATAGTTATACCCCAAGAAATAGTTGTTCAACCGGTAATAATGAAATGACAGCACTAATTAGTTTATATAGTATCAGCTATAACTGTACTGCCAATATTTATCGTGATAACACTTATTTCCAATCAATTTTCAATTTGTTTAATAGTGCCGATTATCAGACAACTTCTTATCATGACTATGCTGACCATTATTATTATCGCAATACCATTCATATAAATATGGGCAGTAGTAAATATTATAATGCTTACAAATTAGGGATAAAAGTTAACGCTGTTTATGAAGAATGGCCCAGTGATGTTGATTTATTTGAAAATAGTTTTAAATACTATAGTGGCAATGATAAATTTATGGCTTTTATGGCAACAGTTACAACTCATCGTCCGTATACTGTATATAGTGAATATGGTAATAAGCATTTAAAATTATTTAAAGATTTAAACATCTCAACCGCTGGCAAAAGATATTTATCTAAAGTTAAAGAATTAGATATGGGTATTGGTACTTTACTTGCTAAATTAGAGGCAAGTGGTGAATTAGATGATACAGTTATTGTCATATTTGGGGATCATTATCCCTATGGGTTATCTAATACTCAATTGCAACAATTCTTTAGTTACGATGTTATTAACAATCAATATGAAAGAGATCGCACCCCTTTTGCTATCTATAATTCACAAATGGTACCTACGAAATATGACGACTATACGTCAATAATAAATATTGTACCAACTTTAGCAAATTTGTTTGACTTAAATTATGATCCAAGATATTATATGGGAGTGGATTTATTTAGTGATGACTATAAAAGCATGGTTGTTTATGCTGATGGTTCATGGCAGAATGAGGCTGCTTTCTACAATGCCTCTAAAGGTAAAATAACTTATAAGAATACCGGAGTAACTTTAGATAGTAATGAAATAGTTGAAGTTAATAAAAAAATTAGTAATGATATTAAAATGTCTAGTCTTGCTATAACAAAAAATTATTTTAATTATCTAGAAAAAGCCTTAGCTAAATATCCGGCTCCAACACCAGTTGAAGAAACTACTGAGGATGAAAATCCTGGTAGTTAAGAAAGGAATTTATGAAGAAACTTGTTATTGTTGAATCCCCTAGTAAAACCAAAACTATTAGTAAATATCTAGGCAATTCTTATAAAGTAGTATCAAGTAAAGGACATATTAGAGATTTAGCTACTAGTGGTAAATATGGTTTGGGAGTAGATATTGAAAACAATTTTACACCAACATATGTTCCCATTAAAGGCAAGAAAAAAGATATTACCAGTTTGAAAAAGGAAAGTAGTTCTAGTGACTTAATTTATCTAGCAACTGATCCCGATCGTGAAGGTGAAGCTATTAGTTGGCATCTTTTTGATGAATTAAATCTAGAAGATAACAAATATGAAAGAGTAGTATTTAATGAAATAACCAAGGATGTTATTTTAGATGCTTTTAAACACTCAAGAAAAATAGATATGGATTTGGTTAAAAGCCAGGAAACAAGAAGAATATTAGATCGTATTATTGGATTTAGATTAAGTAAGTTATTACAATCTAAAACTGCTGGTAAAAGTGCTGGCCGAGTTCAAAGTGTTGCTTTAAAATTGATAGTTGATCGTGAAAGAGAAATAGAAGCATTTATTACTGAAGAATACTGGACTATTACTGCAGATTTTAAAGATTTTGAAGCTGAACTGGATAAATATCATGGCAAAGATGTTGAAATAAAAGGCGAAAAAGAAGCCGATGATATTTTAGCGGTTTTATCTAAATCATTTAAGATTGAAGATACCTCTAAAAAAGATAAGAAAAAATCAGCACCAGTTCCATTAAAAACTTCTACTTTACAACAGTTAGCATCTAATAAATTAGGCTTTAATTCCCATAAAACAATGAAAATTGCTCAAAAACTATATGAAGGAATTGATTTAGAAAACGAAACTGTCGGTTTAATAACTTATATGCGAACTGATAGTACTAGAATGAGTCCTAACTTTATTAGTGAAACATTTAACCACATTAAAAATAAATTTGGTAATGAATATGTTGGTTATGTTAAAAAGACTAAGAAAGCTGATAATGTTCAAGATGCCCATGAAGGTATTAGACCAACCAGTATTAAAAGAGATCCTGAAAGTATAAAAAGTTATTTAACTAATGATGAATATAAGTTATATAAATTAATTTATTATCGCGGCCTAGCATCCTTAATGGCTGATGCCAAAATGGAAACAACAACTATTATTCTAGAAAATAATGGTTATACTTTTAAAACTACCGGCAGTATTCTTAAATTTGATGGTTATTTAAAAGTATATAAAGATTATGAACAAAACGAAGATGTTATCTTGCCAGATTTTTCTAATTATAAAACTAATATTTTGATTAGCGAAGATATTATTAAAGAGCAACATTTTACTAAACCGCTTCCTAGATATACTGAGGCTTCTTTGATTAAAGAAATGGAAAAACTAGGGATTGGTAGACCGAGTACTTATGCTACAACTATTGAAATTCTAAAGAATAGAGACTATGTTGTAATTATTGATAAGAAATTTCAACCAACTAAAACTGGAATTATCTGTACTGATAAACTACAAGAGTATTTTTCTAACTTAATTAATGTTAAATATACAGCTGATATGGAAACTAAATTAGATGAAATAGCAGATGCTAAATATGAAGGAACTAAAGTTTTAAAAGAATTTTATCAAGAATTTGAACCAATTATTAAAAAGGCATTTACTGAAATGGAAAAAACTGAACCAGATAAGACTGGAGAGATTTGTCCGGAGTGTAATAGTGATATGGTTTATAGAAAAGGTAAATTTGGTACTTTTGAAGCCTGTTCTAATTATCCGGCTTGTAAGTATATAAAAAAGGTTCCTAAAGAAGTCAAAGAAATAATAGATTGCCCAATATGTGATGGCAAGATTATTGAAAAGAAAACTAGAAAAGGCAAAATATTTTACGGCTGTTCTAATTATCCAAAATGTAGCTTTGCTTCTTGGAATAAACCAATTAACGAAAAATGTCCTAAATGTAATGGCGTTTTAGTTGAAAATAAAAATATTATCAAATGCAGCAATTGCGATTATCACAAATAAAAATAGTAAACTGAGATAGTTTACTATTTTTTTGGATAACAAAATAAAAAGAATTCCTCGTTAGTTTTTAACAAAATTATTTATATATTCATGGTAAGCTTTATATTCAAAAGTATCCTTAAATTCCTGATAAATTTTATTATTTTCTTCTAATATTTTTTTAACAAAATAATCAGTTAGATAGGGATTACGAATAAATAATGGACCATATAAATAAGTGCTATAAAAATTATTGTAGGTAAATCCTTCTTTTTCAATATGACCACTAATGACATCAAAAAAAGGAGTAGTATTATTTTTGATAATTGTAAATCTATTTTGAAAGCCAATGATATCTTCTTTAATTAGTCTCGATCTGCATACCTGTTCGCCAACAATCTTTTCATCAAATTCATCTGTAAATTCTTCAGTATAATAATCAAAAACACCTAGACAATTAGTTTTAGTGTTGTCTAAATTTAAAATATATTTACCAAAAAGTTCAATACTAGTTCCGGTTATAAAAAAGTATTTATTGTTATTAACACTATTTTCAATATCTTTTTTATATTTCAAAATGTCATTTAAGACAATTAATTTATTCTCTTTAGAACCGGTTCCGATATAATAAATATCATATTTATTAAAATCGATCTGATCATCAATTGTTAAAAAATAGACTGCTACTTTTTCATTTTGTCTTTCAAAATGTTTTTTTAAAGCAACAACATTACCATTTTCACCATTAAGATTCATTAAATCATAATATAAATGAGCAATCTTTATCATTTTAATTCTCCTAACATATTTTTTATTAATTCAGTCATATCAAAACAAACCATTGTAAATATTTTGCCTTTAGTCTTTAGTTTAGTTATTTCTAGTAAACTATCTAATTCATCAACCAAAATAATCTTATTATGATTAATATTGGCATAGTCAAGCCTTGTTGCTACATCATATCTAAATCTACCAATACAAATAATTGAATCAATATTTTGATCATTTAATTTTTCAAATTCAACATCATAAAGCCATCCTAAGTCATTAAATTTATATCTACGGGAAACATTATCAAATCCTAAAATAATTGTTTTAGTTCCTTTTTGATCTAGAATATATTGCAATGATTGATAATAGGATAAAGCATTTTCATTCTTACTTTCTAACATATTAATTTCTCGATTATTGAATTTATAAATATTACCTCTTTTAGGAATAATTTTATTATCATTTAAAGAATAAAGAATATCTTTTAAGGGAATATCAATTGTCTTTGCTAAAGCATAACTGGCTAGGGTAGCATAGGCAGCATAGAGAATATTTTTATTAACAGCAACGATATTGTTTTCAACAATCATCGTTTGCTTATCTAAATTAATCTGTGAAGCTTCATAGTCAACTTTTCCTCTTTCAAAATCATGATTAGGACAATAATAAGAACCTAAGTGTCCATAATGATAGTAGTAGTATTTTAATTTTGATTTACAAGCAGGACAGTAGGCATAATCAGTAGCATTAAGTTCATTTTTTAAATAAGAATTATTAGTCTTGGCTAACCCATAAGTCGTTATATTACCTTTAAAAGTAGTTTTTATTCTATTTAATCCAGGATCATCGGCATTAATAATTAAATGAGTAGTTGAATCAATTGCGTTAAATATTGCATCATAAATTAATTCTGGAGCGCCATTTCTAGCTGGTTGATCTCTCGTAATATTAGTTACTACTAAATGAGTTAGAGTGGGTTTTAAGAAAGCCAGTTTAATATGTCTTTCATCTATTTCCATTAAAAAAACATCTTTTTTAGGTTTATGAGAAAACATTTTAATATTATTTAAAATTAGGGTAGTAATTCCGTAAACCCCATTTGATCCATCTTTATTATAGGCAATATTATAGCTTTTATCTTTTAGAATGTGATGAATAAGCTCAATTGTTGATCCTTTACCTGATGAACCGGTAACTCCAATTACTAACTCAGGATATTTCACTTTAGATAAAATCTTAGAATCCATATCATAAGCGAGTTTACCAGGAAAAACACTGGCTTTTCTGCCAATTAAATGTCCCATAAAGGTTACTAATTTACAAATTATAATTAAAATAGTTGTTTTCACTTTGACCACCAATTAAATTATAACAAAAAAACCAATTATTTACTAATACAATAATTGGTTTTTTAATTATTGCTTTATAGAAGGGAAAGCAAGGACAACCCCATTTGGTTTTTTAACTTCGCCTTTTTGTCCTTCTAGTAATTTTCTACCTATTTTTTGTAGTTCAGCGATATCTTCTTCATCGCTGTCGGTTTCAAATGTCACCATTTCGCTAATTGGAAAATTGTCTAGGTCAACTAAAGCACAACTTGAGGTATTGCCGAATTTATATTGAGTTAATAAATAACCTTGGTCTGTTAAATTTTGATTATCAATATTATCAAGAATATTTTGATAACCATAAGAAATAAACTTGCCATTAGCTAAACT
>CAYTSB010000015.1:6507-8603 GCA_964440405.1 uncultured Muribaculaceae bacterium | reverse complement strand
TCATTAACTAATTGATCACCGAAATCACTAATAATTTTATTTCTAATTTTTGTTTCCATATAATTCTCCTTTTTTACTATTATTTAATAATACATTTAAAAGTATTTCTTTTTTACTTGGTTTTACTTCTTGCTGATTTAGATCAGCTTGAATATTTTTAAGCAACTGATGAAAATCATAAATATTCATTTCCTCAGTTGGATATTCTTCCAAAGTATCCTCGTTAAAAAGCGATGTAACCAGCATTCCATTCAAATTAATAAAGCCGGTTAGAGTTGCAGAGTGCATTTTATCACTACTATAAATAATTACGCTTGCTTGAAATAATTTTTTTATTTCATATAAATTATAATCTTGCCCGTTGACTATGATATTTTTACTAATTGAAGTGAAAGGAAAAGACAATTCTTGTAAAGTGCTCATATTATATAAAATTACATTGCCACATCGATAAAAAAGTGCTCGTTCTGTATCATCAATTCCAACCATAAAGTCAAATTCAAGGCCTTTTTTTAGCCTGTGATTTTCCAAATGATAATGATCTGAGTTATTTTCTTTACAATTTTTGGTATAAAAATTATAGTCATCAATCATTTGAACATCTGTTTTGTCATCAGAACCAATAATTATAGCTCCGTCAGTGTCATATATTGCATGGCCAGTTAATTGAACCCATTTAGCTTCTCTTTTAACAAGTATTCTGGCAGTAACATAAAAATAGCCAGCTAGTTTTTCTATTTCTATTGGATAATATTCACTTTCTAAAAGTCTTTCCTGTAAATTATCTCTAATATCTTTTTTGATTTTATCTGTAACTAAAAGAGGATCTTTTGCTAATAAATCTAAAACAATTTCTTTTCTGATTTTTTCTTTTTCTTTTAAATCGGTAATTATATGGGAATTGTCATTTAAGCTGGCTTCAACTTCTTTTAGTAAACCAAAAAATTCGTTGCTAGTCATATCAGTGGTAGAATATTCTTCTAAAGTATTTTCATCAACTAAAGGACTAACTAATTTACCACTTAAATCAGTTAAACCAACTAAACTAGTAGAATGCTTTTTATCTTTGGAAAAAACATTAATAACAACTTGCAATCTATTAAGAGTTTTAGCCAAGTTAATTATTTTATTATTAATTTCAATAAAAGCACTAATCATACTATAAGGCCAAGAGGTAATTTGACATGAATTAATATTATAAACAAACTCCTGATCATCAATTTTACCGATATATGTTTCTTTTGTGTCAATTACTTTATGTAAAAGATTAAATACTGGTCCAGTAGTAATATTACTTTCAATTTTAAAATGCTGACAACTATTATGAGGTAAAATATTAAAAACCATAAAATTGTGATCATTAATAATGTCAATGCTTTTAGTTCCCTTTAAATCAACGATTTTTTCACCATTTAAACTATAAATCCCATTAGTAAGTATTCCAGCCGAAATATAATAATAAGATCCATGTTTTTCAATTATAATATCCTTAGTTTTAACTCCCAACTCTTTTTTAATTTCTTTTCTAATTTTTTTTTCAATATCTACCATAATCCATCCCATTTCTAACTAGTTATTTTTTGATATATTCGCGCTGCTTTAGATAATTCAATATTTTTACCATTTAAAGTAGCTTCAACTTGATTAATAATTTTGTTCCAATCATCAACACTCTCAACAGTAGGATATTCTTCTAAAGTATTTCCGTCAATCAATCTAACCAAATTCCCTTTGAAATCGATTGTACCAACTAGAGTAGTAGAAAGAGCTTGATTACTTGAATAAACACTTTCTGAAACCACTAATCTAGATTTAGCTTCTGCTAAATCAATAGTTTTACCATCAACAGTAAAATATTTACTGATGTCGGCAAATGGCAAGGATAATATTTTTTGATTATTCATATTATATAAAAACCATTTATCTTTTATTTTTATCTTTCTTAGATAAGGGTAATATGCTAAATTAAAGTCGGGATCAAGGTTATCAAATTTTGCTCCTTCTTTTAATTCGTAATCAGCATCATCTTCAATGTGAAAATGTTGCCTGCCGATTTCATAAAAAGAATCATCTAGATGGACTACATAAAAATTTTG
>CAYTSB010000015.1:0-6407 GCA_964440405.1 uncultured Muribaculaceae bacterium | reverse complement strand
ACGGAAGAGACTTTATATGTAAATATTTTTGATGAAATTAATGAATTATTAGTTAGTAAAATTCAAAATAGAGTATTTAAAATAATAGATGATTATGATATTGATAATATTGTTTTAAATATTATGAATGACAAGAAATACAAAACTGATGCTTTTGATAAATTTATTAATAATTATCGTTCAAAATATAATGGAAAAGTAAAAATAAATTAATTTTAGAATATATAATAATAAAAACACTTGTATCTATAGTGTTTTTTTGATACTATATTGGTGGTTTTATAAAAACCAAATACACACGAATATTGATTTAATTAACTAGTGCTTTTAAGGTGTTAATTAAAAATGACATATTCGGCGGCTTAACGAAAGGGATGATTTAAATGGCTGTAGTTTCTATGAGTTACTTATTAGAAGCTGGTGTTCATTTTGGGCATCAAACAAAAAGATGGAATCCTAAAATGAAAGAGTATATTTTTACAGCAAGAGATGATATTTATATTATTGACTTGCAAAAAACCTTAGCATGTATTGAAAAGTGCTATGAAGAAATCAAGACGATTGCTACAAATAATGGAACATTTTTATTTGTAGGAACCAAGAAACAAGCTAGCGAGGTTAGCAAAGAAGAGGCTTTAAGAAGCCAAAGTTACTATGTAACTGAAAGATGGTTAGGTGGAACATTAACTAACTTTAGAACCATTAGAAGAAGAATTAAAAGACTTGAAGAAATTGAAATAATGGAAAAAGAAGGAATATTTGAGTTACTACCTAAAAAAGAAGTTATTGGTTTAAAAAAGGAATATGATAAGTTAAATCGAGTATTATGTGGAATTAGGGAAATGACCAAATTACCACAAGCTTTAATTGTTGTTGATCCTAAAAAGGAAATTAATGCAATTAGAGAAGCTCGTAAATTAAATATTCCAGTCTTTGGGATTGTTGATACCAATGGCGATCCTGATGATGTGGACTTTATAATTCCTGGCAATGATGATGCAGTTCGTTCAATTAAATTAATTTTAGGAGTACTTAACAATGCTATTTGTGAAACTAAAGGTTTTGAATTAATTGATTATGTTACTGAAGAGGCTAAAGATAAGAAACCTGTTAAAGAAGAAATAGTTGCAGTAATTAAAGAACCTGTTAAAGAAGAAATAGCTGTGGTAATTGAAGAACCAGTAATAAAAAAAGCTGAAAAAGAAGAAATAGATTTAAATAGTAAAACCTTGGCCGAATTAAAAGATATGGCTAAAGCAAAAAAAATTAAAGGTTACAGTACTATGAAAAAACAAGAATTAATTGATGCAATAGAAAGGTAGGCTAAAATGATAAGTGCAAGTTTAGTAAAGGAATTAAGAGAAAAATCAGGCGCTGGCATGATGGATTGTAAGACAGCTTTGGAAAGTACCAATGGTGATATTGAAAAAGCATTGGATTATTTAAGAGAAAAAGGAATTGCTAAAGCAACTAAGAAAGCTAGTCGTATTGCTTCAGAAGGCTTAGCAAATATTTATCTTGAAGGAAATAAAGCGGTTATTTTAGAAATAAATTCAGAAACTGATTTTGTCAGTAAAAATGAAGAATTTATTAATATGCTTGATGAAATCGGGAATACTATATTACATAGTGAAGCAAATACGATGGAAGATGCTCTAGCATTAGATTTAAATTGTGCTACTATTAATGATTATATTATTGCTAAAGCAGCCAAGATAGGTGAAAAGCTTTCATTTAGAAGATTTAGTTTAATTACTAAAAGTGATGAAGAAGTTTTTGGACCTTATATTCATTTAAATGGGAGAATAGCAGCCCTAGTAGTCTTAAAAGGTGCTAACGAAGCAGTTGCTAAAGATGTAGCGATGCAAACAGCAGCAATGAGACCAAGCTATATGTTCTCAAAAGAAATTCCGAGCGAGGAAATAGCTAGAGAAAAAGATGTATTTAAAGCCCAAGCTATTGAAGAAGGCAAACCTGCTGAAATAGCTGAAAAAATGGTTGAAGGAAGACTAAAGAAATTCTATCAAGAAATTTGTTTAGCAGATCAGACATTTATTAAAGATGGCAGTATTTCAATTAACACATATGTAACTAACAATGGTGGAGAATTAGTAAGTATGATTCGTTATGAAGTTGGCGAGGGATTAGAAAAAAGAAATGATGACTTTGCTAGTGAAGTAATGAATCAAATTAAATAGTTAATGAGGTAAAAGTAGTGAAAAAGGAAAATGATAAAAAAATCATAGCAGTAATTGATAAAAAAAGAGTAATTAAAGATATTATCATGATCATAGCAGGTGTTGTTATGTTAGTAGCATTTATTTATCTTGGCAAAGAAGAGCCAAAAGTTCCAACTGATGCAGAAAACTTTGCTAGTGAATATACTACTGTAGGTGAAGACAATGTCTTTGTTTATAAGACTGCTAAAGAAGTAATTAATATCTTAAAAGGTGGCACAGGAGTTGTTTATATGGGATTTCCCGAATGCAAATGGTGCCAAGCTTATGTTAAAATTTTAAATGAAGCGGCTAAAGAAGTAGGTTTAGAGGAAATTTATTATTTGAATATTTTAAATGATCGCAAAGATAATACATCTGAATATCAAGAAATTATTACTTTACTAGATAGCCACTTGCAAAAAGATGACGACGGTAATTCTAGGGTTTATGTACCTGATATATCAATTGTAAAAGAAGGAGTAATGGTTGGTCATGACTATGAAACATCTTTAGACACTGGTGGTAAAGCGGATCCTGGTGAATATTGGAATAATGAGAATACTCTTGCTTTGAAAAATAAATTAAAAGATTTAATGGCTAAAGTATTAGTAGAGTCTTGTACTGATTGTAATGAATAAACTTAAAACTTGGTTTTTAAGTTTTTTTATGCTAAGATATTCTAAATGTGGTATTAATTACCTGACATTATTAGTGGTTAGATAAAATAGTAATACTTTATTTTATTTGTTATAATTTAATAGGTGAATTTATGGATAAAATATTGAAAAATACTTTAAATAAAGAAAGAAAAAGACAAAAAAATAATATTGAGTTAATAGCTAGTGAAAACTATGTTTCCAAAGATATTTTAAAATTACAAGGATCAATTTTAACTAATAAATATGCTGAAGGTTATCCTAATAAAAGATATTATGGCGGCTGTCAGTACATTGATATTTTTGAATCTAAAGCGATAGAATATGCCTGTGAGTTATTTAAATGTAATTATGCCAATGTTCAGCCTCATAGTGGAAGTTCTGCTAATATGGCTGTCTATAAAGCTTTATTAAGTCCTAAAGACAAAGTATTAGGAATGGATTTAGCAAGTGGCGGTCATCTAACTCACGGACATCCCTTAAACTTTAGTGGTTTAGATTATGAAATTATTTCTTATGGTGTAGATAATAGGGGTTTTATTGATTATAAAAAGTTAGAAGAAATTGCTTTGAAAGAAAAGCCTAAAATGATTATTGCCGGAGCAAGTGCTTATCCAAGAGCAATTGATTTTAAAAAATTTAGAGAAGTAGCAGATAAATGTAATAGTTATTTAATGGTTGATATGGCTCATATTGCCGGACTTGTTGCTACTGGTTTGCATATGTCACCAATTCCTTATGCTGATATAATTACTTCAACTACTCATAAGACTTTAAGAGGTCCGAGAGGAGGATTGATTTTAACTAATAATGAAGAAATTATTAAAAAAATTAATAAAATAATTTTTCCTGGTATTCAAGGAGGCCCTTTAATGCATGTTATTGCTGCCAAAGCTGAATGCTTTTATGAAGCATTACAACCAGATTTTAAAAAGTATCAAGAGAATGTATTAGCTAATGCTAAACAATTCGCTGAATCTTTAAAAGAACATGGTTTTAAATTGATAACTGATGGGACAGATAACCATTTAATATTAATTGATACCAAATCATCATGTAATCTTACTGGTAAAGAAGTAGAGGATATTTTAGATAAAATATGTATTACAGTTAATAAAAACATGATTCCCAATGACTCTGAATCACCAATGAAAACGAGTGGCATTAGAGTAGGAACTCCAGCAATGACTACAAGAGGATTTACTAAAAAAGAATTTAATGAAGTGGCTAACTTAATGGCTCAAGTTTTAATAAAAAAAGAAAAATTAATAGTTTTAAAAAAAGCAGTATTAGCTTTAACTAAAAAATTTCCTATTTAGGAAATTTTTTTAATAACTTCATTGGCACTTTTAAAGTAAGCGCGATAAAGCCCACCAACTCCTAATTTAATACCACCAAAATATCTAATGACTACAATTAAAATATTATTTAAGCCGTTTTTCTCAACAACACTATAAATAGGTAAACCGGCACTACCGCTAGGTTCTTTATCATCAGTTTTTTTAATTATATTATCTATTTTATAGGCATAAGGAAAATGTTTGGCTTTCTTATGCTCTTTCTTTAAATCATTTAAAATTAAATCTATTTCATTTACATTTTTAACTAGATAGTAATAAGCAATAAACTTGGATTTTTTAATTTCTAATTGATAAGTATTAATTAAATTCATAATTTCACCACTTTTATTATACATTATTTTTATTATTTTTATAGTATAATAATGTCAGTGGTGAAATTTATGTTTAAAGATAAAATAAGCTTAATACCTCATTTGCCAGGATCATATCAAATGAAAAACAAAGATGGCATAATTATCTATGTCGGCAAAGCAAAGAATTTAAGAAATCGTATTGCTTCTTATTTTATTGGTGAACATAATTTAAAAACTCAGAAACTAGTCAGTGATATCCATGATTTTTCTTATATTGTTACTAGTAGTGAGTTAGAAGCTTTTATTTTAGAGTTGAATTTAATTAAAAAATATAATCCTAAATATAATATTTTACTTAAAGATGATAAGAGTTATCCTTATATTGAATACGTTAAAAAACCATATCCAGAATTAAAAGTAGTAAGATACTTAAAAATTAAAAAAGATCGCAATCGTTTGCTTTTCGGACCATATCCCAATGTTTATGCCGCTAGAAGAATTGTTAAACTGTTAAACAGATTATATCCTTTAAAAAAATGTAAATATACACCAAAAGAAGTATGTTTATATTATCACATTGAAGAATGCTTAGGATATTGTGTTAAAAAAATAAATTCTGAAGTATTAGTTAATATGGAAAATGAAATTTTAAGTTTTTTAAAAGGCAATAATAACTTAATTAAGAATAAAATCTTAGAGAAGATAGATTTTTATAGTGATAATTTAAATTATGAATTAGCATGGGATTTAAAAAACGAATTAGATTATATTAATTATATTTTAACTAAACAAAGAGTGGAAATTTTGAATATTAAAAATGCAGATGTTATTAATTATTATCTGGATAAAGGCTATTTAAGCATTGAAATCTTATTTATTAGAAATACTAAAATAATTGGTAGCCATAATGAAATAATTCCTATTTTAAAAGATGAAAAAGAAGATATGGAAGATTATATAGGAATGTATTATTCCAAACATGAAATACCTAGTATGATTATTGTTAACAAAGAGTTAAATCATGAAATATTAAGTAGTTTGTTAAATACTAAAGTAATGACTTCATTAAAAGGTGAGAAAAAAAAGATTTTAGATATGGCATTTATTAATGCTAAAATTAATTTAGATAATAGTTTTGAGATAATTAAAAAAGATGAAAAAAGAACTGTTTTAGCTAACGAAGAGTTAATGAAGATATTAGGTTTAAATAAACTAGATAAAATTGAAATATTTGATAACTCTAATCTTTTTGGTGATTACTCAGTAAGTGGTATGGTTGTATTTAAAAATGGTGTTCCTTCTAAAAAAGATTATCGTAAATTTAAAATAAGTTTTGATAAAAATGATGATTATCATATGATGAAAGAAGTTATTTATAGAAGATATTATCGTTTATTATTAGAAAAAACGGAATTACCAGATTTAATCATTGTAGATGGTGGCATTAATCAAATTAATGCTACTAAAGAAACATTAGATGAATTACACCTAGATATTTTAGTATGTGGCTTAAAGAAAAATGACAAGCATAAAACAAGTGATTTAATAAATGGTAGAACTTTAGAAACAATTGAGATACCTAAAGATTCAGATTCATTTCACTATTTGACTAGAATCCAAGATGAAGTCCATCGTTTTACAATTAATTATCATCGCACTTTAAGAAATAAAAATACAATTAAAAGTGAACTTGATAATATCGAAGGTATTGGAGCCAAAAGAAAAAAAGATTTAATTAATAAATACAAAAGCTTAAACAAAATAAAAGCAGCTTCTTTGGAAGAGTTAAAAGAAATACTTCCAACTAAAGTTGCAGTTAATTTATATAAAGGTTTGCATAAAGATGATGCCGGTTCAAAGTAAATAACTTTTAAACTG
>CAYTSB010000014.1:0-19094 GCA_964440405.1 uncultured Muribaculaceae bacterium | reverse complement strand
TTCTTAACATTTAGTTTATTTAAAAATATGGCCATGGCATCACTATATCCACCACAAACACTATGTCCTTCAATTAAAGTTCCATAAGCAGTATTGGCATCATATTTACTAATTCCGGTTTCATTTTTTACAATATCATAACTGGTATGATCAATAATGTAATTATGAATTTTATTAATCTTTTCTTCCAAAGTCATATTATCTTCTATAATACTACTCATTATTTCGTTGACTTTATTTTCTATGGTAGTTATTTTATCATCATTATAAAGTTTAGTAATAACAATGGTAATTTCGCCAGTGTTGTCATAAGTTGTTTTAATATTGGTAAAATTATTATAGGGATGAACATAGTTATTGATGTTAGTTAGAAGAATATTATCCAAAGAAATTTTTTCCAGATCTTTAGTACATTCTTCATATTCTTCAGGACAGTAAAAAGTTAATTCCTTCCAGCCATTGTTTAAAATTGTATATATAATATTTAGTAAATCCTGATAACCGTAAGGAATAAAATTATCAGTATTCTGGACAAACTTAAAATCATAGTTACGATAATATTCATTTCTGGCAGGGATTATTACTTTAGGATTGTTTTGGAATATTGGACTCACATAATTAATGATTTTTTTGTTCCATATTCCAGCAGCTAAGATAATAGTAATACAAATTAAAGCTACTAAAATTTTTCTAATTTTCATATATTCACCATTTTCATTTTATCATTAAAAAATGAAGTATGCTATAGCTTTTACTTCATTTCTTTAATTTTATTATTTAATCTGCTTTTTTGACGATTAGCAGTATTTTTCTTCATTAAGTTTTTGCCTGCTGCTTTATCAATATTCTTTTGTAAAACCTGATATGATTTGACTGCTTCCTCACGACCACCTTTGTTAATAGCATTTTCACAATTTTTAATTGAATTTTTTACTCTTGCTTTATATTCGTGGTTGGTTATAGTCTTTTTGGCAATTGTTTTAACTGATTTTTTTGAACTTTTAATATTTGGCATTTTTTCACCTCCGTTTGAATTACAAATACAATTCTATCAAAATATTACGATATATGCAATAAATTATTCAAAATTATCCAAAATAGTTATAGGTGAGCCAGATGAAAGAAAATTTATTTATTGATGCAACTAATGAAAATAGTTTTAAAGAAAATTATAAGTTGATAATAAAAGATAGTAAAAAGTTTAAAATATCATATTTTAATGCTTTGCAAAGTAATGATTTAAAAATTAAAGAAGGGGAGTATTATACTATTAATTTTTTGGAAGAAATTTTAGAAAGTGATTCCAAATCATTAATTAAAGAAATAACTAAGATATTTAGCAGTCTGCTTAAAAAATATCATAGCACTTATAAAACTTTAATCATTGGGCTAGGCAACAATAAGCTTTTGGGCGATAATTTTGGCGGACTTTGCTTAGATAAAATAATTGCCACTAATCATTATGATTTTTTAACTATTCCGAAGGTGGCTTTATTTAAACCTGATGTTATTGCCAATACTGGAATTAATTCTTTTAAATTAATTAGAATGTTGATTAATAATATTCACCCTGATATTATTGTTATAATTGATTCTTGTATTACTAAAGATCATTGTAACTTAAATAACACTATTGAAATTAATGATGTTGGGATTATTAGAAGCAATGCAATCAGTAGCAATAAAGAAATTACTAAAGAGACTTTCAATATCCCAATTATCTCTATTTTAGTTCCTTTGATTATAAAAATTGATGATAACTACTATACGAAGATTAATACTTTAGAAGTGAGTGAAAAAATAAGTGAAATTGTTGCACAAGCTTTAAATAAATTATATTTTCATTAATCGACATCATATTCATATCTTTTATTATAGGATATAAATATGAGAAGATTTAAAAGTAGAAAAAAAAAGACATTTAAATTGCTAAGAATAATTATTTTAGGACTTATTCTTCTTTTTACCTGTATTAAGACTTATCAATTATTGATTAATTTTAAATTAAAAGATAATTTTAATAATGAAAAATTCTTAAATTATTTGTTTTATAATACAATTAATAGCAATTTAGAAAATAGTGAAATATATACTATTGTTAAAACTTTTAGTTTAAACAGCCCAACTTCTTTAATTAATTTAAATTTAAATCACGCTACCAGTTTGGAAGCATTTGAAGATGTTAGTGAACCAGATGAATTAAATATAGAACATTTTACTGACCCCTTTAGTAAAAACATTACTAAACCATTAGTTTATATTTATAATACTCATCAAAAGGAAGGCTATGCCACTAATAACTTGTTGGAATATAACATTACCCCTTCGGTTCTAATGGCCAGTTATATTTTAAAAGAGAAATTAAATGATCTAGGAGTTAAAACTATAGTTGAAGAAGAAGATATTACAGCTATTTTAAGAATTAACAACTGGCAATATAAATATTCCTATGAAGCAAGTAAGATTTTGATTCAAGATGTTAAGGAAAAGGAACCTACTTTAAAATATTTTATCGATCTTCATCGGGATTCTTCCAAAAGAACGAAAACAGTAACGGAAATTGATGGTAAAATCTATGCCCGAGTTTTATTTGTTGTTGGTTTAGAACACAAAAATTACGAAAGCAACCTATTAATTGCAACTAAATTAAATAATAAAATTAAAGAAACATATCCAACATTATCAAGAGGTATTTATAAAAAAAGTGGTCCCGGAGTAAATGGAGTTTATAATCAGAATTTAAGTTCTAATGCCATTTTACTAGAAATGGGTGGCCAATATAATACGATCGAAGAAGTTAATAATACAATTAATATTCTTGCTCCTGTGCTTGCTGATTTTATAAAAAAGGAGGAAAACATTGCCAACTAATAAGAAAAAAAATCGTTTATTCTGGTGGATTTTAGGTATTTTATTTGTTTTTTATATTGGTAATTATATAGCCTTGGAAAATGGTTACTATGAAACTAAAGTGGGTGAAAAAGCTACTTTAACGGCTGAGCAGATTAAGAAGTTTGAAGAGGACGTTGCTTCCGGTAAAGAAATAGATGTCGAAGATTATTTAACCAATGAAACAGTGCCTAATACCAACAGTTATTCGAAAGCCGGATTATCTTTTTCAACAAAAGTAGAAAAATTTATGACTAAAGGAATTAATAATATTGGAAAAGTTTTAAGTAAATTATTTGGCTATTAAGATTTAATTATAGTATAATCTTTCTAGGTGGATGTATGAAACAACAAAATTTTAGAAATTTTTCAATTATTGCTCATATTGATCATGGTAAAAGTACTTTGGCTGACAGAATTTTAGAAGTAACCAAAGCAGTAAGTGCCTATGAGATGAAAGATCAAATTTTAGATAATATGGATTTGGAAAGAGAACGAGGCATTACTATTAAATTAAATGCTGTTCAGTTAAAATATGACTACGAGGGTGAAGAATATACATTTCATTTAATTGATACTCCGGGCCATGTTGATTTTTCTTATGAAGTAAGTAGAAGCCTTGCTGCTTGTGAAGGTACTGTTTTAGTAGTAGATGCTGCCCAGGGAATTGAAGCCCAGACTTTGGCTAATCTTTATTTGGCGCTAGCTAATGATTTAACAGTTATTCCAGTTATTAATAAAATTGATCTTCCTAATGCTGATATTCCTAAAGTAAAAAAAGAATTAATTGATGTATTAGGATTTAAAGAAGAAGATATTGTTCTAACCAGTGGTAAAACTGGAGCAGGAGTAGAAGATTTATTAAAAGCAATTATCGAAAGAATAGATCCTCCAGTAGTAAATAATAATAAAGCGCCAAGAGCATTGATTTTTGATTCCCATTTTGATTCTTATAAAGGAGTAGTTGCTTTAGTTAAGGTTGTTGATGGTGAGTTTAAATTAAAAGATCATATTAAAATGATTGCTACTGACAGCGATTTTGAAATAACTGAATTAGGAGTAAATACTCCCGTAGAAGTTAAAAAAGACAAACTAATTAGTGGCGAAGTTGGATATATTGTAGCTAATATTAAAGATATCAGTAAAGTAAGAGTTGGAGATACTATTACTTTAGCAAATGAAACTGTGGAATCATTACCGGGATATAATCCAATGAAACCAATGGTTTACTCAGGAATATTCCCCATTGAACCAAATAAATATGTTAATTTGCGAGAAGCTTTGGAAAAATTAAAATTAAATGATGCTTCATTAGTTTTTGAACCAGAAACCAGTGAAGCTTTAGGGTTTGGATTTAGTTGTGGCTTTTTAGGGCTTTTACATATGGATATTATCATGTCTAGAATTGAAAGAGAATTTAATATTGATATTATTGCCACTGCACCAAGTGTTTTATATGAAGTGACTTTAACTAATGGTAAAACAATAACAATTGAAAGGCCAAATCTGCTTCCTGATAAAGTTAATCTAATGAATATTAAAGAGCCTTATATTAGAACCAATATCTTTACTCCAAGTGAGTATATTGGTCAAATTATGGAGCTGTGTCAAGACAAAAGAGGAATTTATGAAAAAGTGGACTATATTACTTCTAATAGGGTAAATATTAATTATCTATTGCCTTTATCAGAAGTGGTATTTGATTTTTATGATAAATTAAAAAGTACAACTAAAGGTTATGCTTCTTTCGACTATGAATTTATCGGATATAAAGAAAGTGACTTGGTTAAACTTGATATCTTAATTAATGGTGAAGCAGTAGATGCTTTAGCGATGATTGTTCATAAAGATACAGCATATAACAAAGGAAAGGAATTAGTAACATCCTTAAGAACAATAATTCCAAGACAACAATTTCAAGTTCCAATCCAAGCTACAATTGGCAGTAAAATAATTGCTAGAGAAAACATTTCGCCACTGCGAAAAAATGTTTTAGCTAAATGTTATGGTGGCGATGTCAGTCGAAAAAGAAAACTATTGGAAAAACAAAAAGAAGGTAAAAAGAAAATGAAGATGATTGGTAGTGTTGAAATACCTCAAGAAGCATTTTTAACTATTTTAAAACAAACAAAATAATGTTAAAATAAAAGTAGTAGGGAAGTGATGTTATGAATAGTGTTTATATCCACATACCATTTTGTAAAAATATATGTTCCTACTGTGACTTTTGTAAGGTGTACTATTATAAAAAATGGATAACTCCCTATCTTGAGATGCTAACTAAAGAAATAAAAGAAGAATATGAAAATGAAATAATCAAGACTTTATATCTTGGTGGGGGAACTCCATCCTGTTTGGATACTGATGAATTAAAACATTTATTTGAAATAATTAAAATCTTTAAAAAAGATGCTGCTTTGGAATTTACTTTTGAATGTAATATTGTTGATATTAATCCTGAATTATTAACTATTTTAAAATCTGGCGGAGTTAATCGGTTAAGTATTGGTATTCAATCATTTAATAAAGAAAAGCTCGATACAATGTCAAGATATGGCCTGTCATTTGAAAAAGCAGGTGAAATAATCAAACTGTGTCGCAGTTATGGTTTTAATAATATTAACTTAGATTTAATTTATGGTTTTAAAAATGAAAAATTTAGTACCTTAAAAAGTGATTTGAAAAAACTTGTTAAATTAAAACCTGAACACATTAGCACTTATTCTTTAATTATTGAAGAACATACTATTTTAAATAATCTAAAATATGAAAGACTGGATGATGATAAAGATGCTAAAATGTATGAATATATTTGCAAGAAATTAAAAAATAAACATTATCTTCATTATGAAGTAAGTAACTTTGCTTTGCCTGGTTTTGAATCTAAACATAATTTGAACTATTGGAATAATAATTATTACTATGGGTTTGGAGTTGGAGCAAGCGGCTATATTTTAGGACTACGATATGATAATACCCGCTCTTTAACTGATTATCTAAAAGGAATTACGAGAGAAGAAAGTAATATTATTTCAAAACAAGAAATGATGGAAACAGAATTAATGCTGGGATTAAGAAAAATTAAAGGAATAAATCTTCAAGAGTTCTATGAAAAATATCAAATGAACTTGCAAAATGTCTTTGATATTAAAGACTTATTAACTAATAAAGAATTGATGTATAAAGATGGCTATTTAAAAATTCCGGAAGATAAATTATATATTATGAATGAAATTCTGCTAAAAATATTATAGAATTAATTAGTTTGGTTAAATTATTAATATGAAAAAGATATTAATAATTTTTTTATGTTTGATTTTTTATAATAATGTTAATGGTTTAGAATGCAAAACCTATTTAACCGGTTTAGAAATAGATGGGTATACTTATACACCATTTTTTAATAAATATAATAATTATTATTCAGTTACAATCCCTAATGATTTAACCTCTTTAAAACTAAATTATAGTGTTGGTGATAAAAACACTAAAGTATTAATAACTGGAAATGATCCTTTAACCGAAGAAATAAATATTGTTTTAAATTGTAATCAAGAAGAAGAAATATATACCATTTATGTAAATAAAGAAATAGATCAAGAAGTTTTTCTTTATTTACCAGTAACTGAAAATGAATTTAGTACTAAAGATAAGCTAATAACTATTGGTATTATTGGCTTTGTAGCTCTTTTCATGTTTGTCTGTATCGGCTATTTCTTATTTAAAAAAAGAAGAATTAATGACAAATTAATAAAATGACTTTAAAATAAAAAGAAAATTTGCTATACTATATAAAAATAGTAGGTGATATTTTTGAAAAATTATTTTAAAAGTTTATCTAAAGTAAGAAAATCTTTACTGATTTTACTGGCAGCTCTTATTTTTTTGCTGGGAGCTTTGGTTTTTTATTATGTTATGACTTATAAAAAAGAAGAGATTAAAAAAATCGATAACAAAAAAGAAAATATAGTTGTCAAGGACAATTATAAGTATGATAATGGCAGTTTAATATTTTTAAGTGACCTTGATCAAGAAATAGGAATTTACGAATGTATTGATAAAAATGTTGATCAGTGCTATGTTGCTTACGAACTTGCAGATGATGTATTTGATGAGACAACTAGTAAATATGAAGATAAGTCTTTAGTTGAAGTAAGATCAAAGATTTATTTTAATCGTTTTGTTTTTATTTATGATAATGAAGAAGTTTTCCTATATGATTTTATTAGCAAAGAAAAAATTGGTAAATATCAGGTAAAATCTTTTTACAATAAATATATCACAGCAGTTGAAAATAATTATGTTATTTTAAAAAATGAAAATGATAAATATGGAGTAGTGGATTTGGATAGTGACAAAATGATTACCATTATTCCGTTTAATTATGATTATTTAGGTGTAGTAAAAAAGAATTTAGCTGAAAAAAACAACAAATTGGTTTATAAAAACAAGAATAACTGGGGAATTGTTAGTTTCAAAAATAAAATTTTATATACAACCAAAGAGCAAATTACTGATTATAATGATAGTTATATTAAGACTATAAATGAAGACAATACTTATAATTTATATAAATATGATAAAACAAAAGTATTAGAAAACTACAGCTATATTGATACTTTAAGTGATTTTGTTGTGACAATAACTGATAATAAATATTTAATGGTTAGCAACTTAGAGTTAGTTCCCTTATATAGTAACCTGCTTACTATTCAAAATTATGATTATGTCGAGGTTGATTTTTATAATTTGGATAAAGAATATTTATATAGCAGCAAAGCTTACGAGGTCAGTGCTATTAATAATGTTTTATATGTTAATATCCTAAATGGTGAAACTAAAAATGAATATACATTTGATATTTTAGAGGGAGTTATTAGTGCTAACTACGATTATTACAGTTATAGTAACGGAACAATATATTTCTACAGTGATTTAGAAAAAACGATTGGGATTGGCAGCTATAAATGTTCTAATAAAAACAATTTAGTTGATTCCTCAAATGTTTTTCCCAATTGTTATTTGGCACCTGATTTGACTGATTCAGCAAAAAATTATACGATTCCAATTTATAATAATCGCTTTATATTTGTTTATGATGCTCCAACTTTAGTAAATGAAACAACAATTAAATATTATTTGTATGATTTAAAAACCAATAAAAAACTGGGTAAATATTTGAGAGTTTATGCTGAAGCTAAAGAGTCAAAAAATAAAAATGGCGTCTATCTTGAAAGCGAAACACCTAAATATGCGATAGCGGTTAACGATTCCAATAAATATGGGTTGCTTCAAATCGATAAAGAGGAAGTAACCAAAGCAGTGTCATTCTTGTATGATGATATTAAAATGCAAGATAAATATTTACTAGGTAAAGTAAGCAACAAGTGGGCTTTACTTGATTATAAGGGAGCAACGATTTTAGATAATACTTATCAAGTATATAAATTATATCCCGAATATATTATTGCAATTGATAGTGATAATAAGTTATTTGTTTTTGATTATAATAAAAAGCAGATTATTAATAATCCGATTGTTTTAGATGCCATAACTGATGATATATCTTTATATTTGGAAAAAGGTAATCTTGTAGTTGCGGTCAATAGTAAAAATTATAAATATGATTTAACTACTGGTGAAGAAATAGGAGGATCATAATGGACCGAAAAAAATGGACCTTTCTTTCGATTATCTTTTTTTTAACGATTTTAATTCCTTTTAGTAGTTTAAGTTTTTATTATAAATTTTTTAAAGAAGAAAATGAAAAGCACTTATTTCATTATCAAAATAAATTATATTTTTATAAAGATAATGAATTGTTGGGCGTATATCATTGCCAAAGCACTAAGTGTGATTATGCCAATTATACTAGTGATAATGAATATCAATTGGATATAATTAAAAACAGCGCATCTTTAAAAAGCAGTTTAATTAATAATCGCTATGCTTTTATTAAAGATGAAAATGTCAATAAAAAAGAGTTTATCCTTTTGTATGATGTTGTTTCAAAAAAAGTAATTTTAGATTTAACGGGAGTTAAAAACTATAATCCCTTGATAGCTAATGATTTATATATTGTTAAAGACATTAATAATTTAGAGGGAGTTATTAGTTTAAAAAATCAATATCAAGTAGTTATAAAAAACACTTATAAATTTATTGGTATCAGTAATGAAAAAAATACCAGTGATAATTATTCAGCTAATTATTTTGTGGTTAAAGATAATAATGGATTTATAGTGCTGGATTCTAGGGGTAATACAATATCCAATTATTTTAAAAATGAAATCTATGATTTCAATAACCAGTTTATTAAAACCAGAAGCAATGATTATTTTAAAGTATTTAGTTATGATGGAACAGAAATTGAACCGGACCGTAGTTTTGTCAGAATTAATTTTATGAGTAATTATTTAGAATTTGTAACCAGTGATAATATTTTATATTATTATGATTATAATAATAATAAGATAATAAGTGATTTATTAAAATTAACGAATCCGGATTTTAATAATTTATCTAATCCACCATATAAAGTAATTATTAATAACAATAAATTAACAGTTACTATTTATACTAATCAAAATACTGGAACTTTTGAGACTTATAGTTATGATATTTAACAATAAGTTTTAAAAAAAAATAAAAATTAGCACTTAGGGGTTGACAAGTGCTAAAATGGTGAATATAATATAATTAGCACTTAAATTGTTACTGTGCTAAATTGAGGTGAGTTATTTGGAAGAAAGACAAAAGGAAGTTTTAAAGCAAATCGTTGAGACATATATTAAAAATGTTAAACCGGTTGGGTCGAAACTGCTTTGTAGAAAATTTAAATGCTCTAGCGCAACTATTCGTAATGAAATGATGGTTTTAGAAAATTTAGGTTTAATTGAAAAGAATCATATTTCTTCAGGCAGAATTCCTTCCGAAAAAGGTTATCGCTATTATGTTGAGAATTTAATGCAGCCAAAAGAATTGACTGGCGAAGATGTCTTGAAATTACAAACAATATTTTCTAATCATGAACTAGCTTTATCGGATGCAATTAATGAATGTATGGAAATTATTTCAGAAATTACTAATTATACTTCTATTGTATTAGGAAAAAGTTCCAATACTAACAGTCTAAAACAGGTAAATATTATTCCTTTAGGTGAATCAAGAATTGTGGCTCTGGTTTGTACAGATAAAGGAATGGTTATCAATCGTCAATTTGAGTTGGAAAAAACAACTAATATTGATGAGATAGTTAGAACTTGTGAAATTGTTAATAAAATGTTAATTGGAACTCCAATTAATGAGGTCAGTTCAAGATTAGAGTTTGAAGTTAAACCAATTATTGCTAAGAAAATGAAGCAGTATGAAACAGTTTATAATATCTTTCATGATGCTTTTGCTGATTTTGCAAAGAGTAATATTTTCTTTAGTGGTAAGACTAATATTTTAAAGCAACCGGAGTATAACGATGTTAGTGAAGTTAAGAACATTATTAATAAATTTGAAGATGAATCATTAATTAAGCATATTGAAGAAAAAAGTGAAGGTATTAATGTCTATATTGGTGAAGAAACTGAGTTTGATCCAAATGTTACAATTATTAAAACTAAGTTTAACATTAACGGTGAAGAGAAAACTATTGCAATTGTGGGACCAAAAAGAATGGAATATGATAAAGTGGTAGCTTTATTAGAATTCATAAACAAGAATGTAGGAGGAACATAATGGAAAAAATTAAAAAAAAGAAAGTTAATCCAGAATTGGAAAAACTGCAAACCGAATTAAAAGAAAAGGATGATAGATTTTTAAGACTACAAGCAGAATTTATTAATTTCCAAAATCGCACTACCAAAGAAGTTGGTGAAATGTTAAAATATGAGGGAATGGATTTAATTAAAAATATCCTGCCGATTATTGATAACTTTGAAAGAGCCATCAAATTAGATGATAATGATTTAAGTGATGAAGTAAGTAGATTTTTAGAAGGTTTCAAAATTATTTATGGTAACTTTAGTCAAGTATTAAAGGATTATGAAATAATTGAAATAGATGCTCTAGGCAAGGAATTTGATCCTAAAATTATGGAGGCAATGATTACCGAGCATGATGAAACAAAACCAGCTAATGTTGTTCTCGAAGTATTTACCAAAGGGTATATGTATAAAGATAAGTTAATAAGACCAGCAATGGTTAAAGTAAATAATTAAAGGAAAAGGTGAAAAAATATGAGTAAGATTATAGGAATTGACTTAGGTACAACTAATAGCTGTGTCTCAGTCCTAGAAAATGGAAAACCAGTGGTTGTTCCAAATAGTGAAGGCAATAGAACTACTCCTTCAGTAGTTGCTTTCAAAGATGATAAAGAAATGGTTGGAGATATTGCTAAGCGTCAAGCGGTAACTAATGTTGATAATACAATTTCTTCAATTAAAAGAGAAATGGGAACTAATAAAAAAATTGAAGCAAATGGTAAAAAATGGACTCCTCAAGAAATTTCGGCAAAAATTTTAATTAAATTAAAAACTGATGCAGAAGCTTATTTGGGAGAAAAAGTAACGAAAGCAGTTATTACTGTTCCAGCATATTTTAATGATGCTCAAAGACAGGCAACTAAAGATGCTGGTAAGATTGCCGGATTGGAAGTAGAAAGAATTATCAATGAACCAACTGCCGCAAGTTTAGCTTATGGGCTTGATAAGCAAGATAAAAATCAAACAATTCTAGTTTATGATTTAGGTGGTGGAACATTTGACGTTTCAATCCTAGAACTAGGTGATGGTATTTTTGAAGTTAAATCTACCAGTGGTAATAACCATTTGGGTGGTGATGATTTTGATGCCAGAGTAATGGATTATCTAGTTCAAGAATTTAAAAAAGAACAGGGAATTGATTTATCTAAAGATAAAATGGCAATGCAAAGATTAAAAGATGCAGCTGAAAAAGCTAAAAAAGATTTAAGTAGTACAACAGTTGCTGAAATAAGTCTGCCATTTATTACCCAAAGTTCTGATGGACCATTACACTATGAAACTAAGTTAACTAAAGCAAAATTTGAAGACTTAAATAGAGATTTATTTGATTCAACATTGGATGCTGTTAAAAAATCATTAAAAGATGCTAAATTAACTCCAAAGGATATTGATAAAGTTGTTTTAGTTGGTGGATCAACTAGAATTCCATATATTCAGGAATTAGTTAAAAAAGAAATGGGTAAAGAACCAAGTAAAGAAGTTAATCCTGATGAAGTTGTAGCAATGGGTGCAGCAATTCAAGGGGGAGTTTTAACTGGCGAAGTTGATGATCTTGTATTATTAGATGTTACACCATTATCATTAGGCATTGAAACCCTAGGTGATGTTATGACTGTTTTAATCCCAAGAAATACAACTATTCCAACCAGTAAAAGTCAGGTATTTAGTACTGCTGCTGATAATCAACCAGCTGTTGATATTCATGTTTTACAAGGCGAAAGACCAATGGCAGCTGACAACAAGACTCTAGGAAGATTTCAGTTAACTAATATTCCACCAGCACCAAGAGGAATTCCTCAAATTGAGGTTAAATTTGATATTGATGCTAATGGTATTGTTAGTGTAACCGCAAAAGATTTAGGTACTAATAAAGAACAATCAATTACAATTACTTCTTCAGCCAACTTAACTGATGATGAAATTGATAAGATGATGAAAGAAGCTGAAGCTAATAAAGAAGCTGACTTAAAAAGAAAAGAGGAAGCTGATGTACATAATGAAGCTGATTCAATTATCTTCGCTACTGAAAAAGCAATCAAAGATTTAGGTGATAAAGCTGATAAGAAAGATATAGAAGATGCCGAAGATAAAATCAAGGAATTAAAAAGTGCTATTGAAAAAAATGATCTAGATGATATCAAAAAGAAAAAAGATGAATTAAATGAAGTGGCAATGAAATTGGCAACTAAAGTATACGAAGAAGTGGCAAAACAAAAAGAAGCAGAAAATAAAACCGATAATTCAGAAGAAGAAAAGCATGAGGATGTCAAAGAAGCTGAATACGAAGAAAAATAATTTGAAGCTCTACTGGGTAGAGCTTCTTCATAGTTAGGATGATTTTATGAAAAATACTACTTGGGATTTGTCCAAAATGTTTAAAAACAATGAAGTATGGAGCCAAGAACTAGATAATTTAAAAAATGATTTAAACGAATATCTTAAAAAACATCGTTATATTTTAAAAGATGCTAAAATTTTATATCATAGTTTAAAAGAGTTATTTGATTTAGAAATAAGATTGGAAGATATTTATGTTTATGCTAAGATGACAATCGATGCTAACGGTTTAGATGAAAATGCTTCTAAAATGTTTATGTTGGCTCAGAATTTTTATAAAGATTTTAGTGAAAAGACCAGTTATATTAATAACGAATTAAAAAAATTAAATAAAATGGTTTTAAATAAATATCTTGCAGAAGAGCCAAGATTAAAAGATTATAAACATTTACTTTCTAATATAATTCGCAATAAAAAGCATCTTTTATCTTTAAAAGAAGAAAAGATTTTAGCTTTATCTTCACCAATTAGAAACGTTTCGGAAAATATATTTTCTAAACTGGATGCAGTTGATGTTAAATTTAAAGATGTTTTAAAAAAAGAATTAAATCATTCTAACTATGCAGCTTATTTAAGAAATAAGAACCCTAAAATTAGAGAACAAGCATTTACTAATTATCATTTATATTTTAAAGAACATGCTAATACAATTAGTGCTTGTCTGATTAATAGCATTAATAATGATGAATTTATAGCCAAAGTAAGAAAATATAATAGTGCTTTAGAGATGGAATTAAATGAAGATAAAATTGATAAAAGTATTTATTTAAATTTAATTGATTCAGTTCACAATAATATTGATTTACTTCATCGTTATCTGAAATTAAAAAAGGAAGCTAACCATTTAGATAAACAGCACATGTATGATATTTATTTAACCAGCAGTTCTTATGATAAAAAAATACCGTTTGAGAAAGCGCAAGAACTAGTAATTGCTTCAGTAGCAGTTTTAGGTAATGAATATCAAAATTATTACAAAGAAGCATTTGCTAATCGCTGGATTGATATTTACTATCGTAAAGGTAAATATAGTGGTGCTTATTCATCAGGAAGCTATAATAGTTATCCTTATATTCTTTTAAATTATGAAGATAACTTTAGAAGTGTTGAAACTTTAGCCCATGAAATGGGTCACTCAATGCATAGTTATTATGCTAGAAAGAATAATATTTATCCTAATAACGGATATCCAATATTCTTGGCAGAAATTGCCAGTAATGTTAATGAATTATTATTATTTAATTATATTTTAAGTAATTCTAAAGACAACGAAGAGAAAAAATATATTTTAGAGATGATTTTAGAATCATTTAAAGGAAGTATTTATCGTCAAACTCATTTTGCAGAATTTGAATTGTTAATTCATGATAAAATTAAAGCCGGAGAAGCCATTAGCACTAATGAGTTATTAGATATTTATTATAATTTGAATAAATATTATTATGGTAAAAATGTTGTTAGTGATGAATTAATAAAATATGAATGTTTAAGAATACCACACTTTTATAGTAGATTTTATGTTTATAAATATGCTACTGGACTCGCTATTGCTTATATTTTTGCAGGAAGAATTTTAAATAATGAACCTGATGCGATAGAAAATTATTTGAAATTTTTAAGTTCAGGAGGTAAAGATTATCCTCTTAATATTTTAAAAGAAAGTGGCATTGTAATGAGTTCAAAAGTCATTAATGAATCATTTAAATTATTCAGTAAATATTTAGATGAGTATGAAAATTTAGTAAAGGAAGATAAAAATGGCAACTAAAAAAGATTATTATGAAATATTAGGTATAAATAAAAATGCCAGTCAAGATGAAATAAAAAGTGCTTTTAGAAAAAATGCTAAAGCCTATCATCCTGATGTTAACAAATCACCTGATGCCGAAGCCAAGTTTAAAGAATTGGGTGAAGCTTATAGTGTTTTAAGTGATGAACAAAAAAGAAGACAATATGATCAGTTAGGTCATGAAGCATTTAACAATGCTGCTAGTGGTGGCGGATTTGGTGGATTCCAAGATTTTGGTAACTTCTCATTTGATGACATTGATTTAGGCAGTATTTTCAGCGACTTCTTTGGCGGTGGATCTGGTTTCGGATTTAGCAATAATAGGAGAGGCAAAAATCGTCCAGTTAAAGGCAGCGATTCTTTAATTCAAATGGAAATAGATTTTATGGAAGCGGTTTTTGGAACAAAAAAAACAATTCATTTAAATTTAGATGAAACTTGTCCCGATTGTGATGGTTTAGGTGGTCACAATCCTGAAACTTGCTCTAACTGTAATGGTAAAGGTCGAGTTATCAGTACTGAAAGAACTATTTTAGGAGTTTTTCAAACTGAAAAAGCTTGTTCTTCATGTAATGGAACTGGTAAAACATTTAAAAAAGAATGTTCTACTTGTCATAGTAAAGGTCGAATTAATAATCGTAAGGAAATTACCGTAACAATTCCTGAAGGCATTGATAATCATGATAAAATTAGATTGTCAGGTAAAGGTGAAGCAGGTTATAATGGCGGTGAAAATGGAGATTTATATATTGAATTTATTGTAAAAGATCATCCAATTTTTAAAAGAGATAATACTGATATTTATTTAGAACTACCTCTTACTATTACTGAAGCTGTTTTAGGATGTAAAAAAGAAATTCCTACTTTAACTGATAATATTATTTTAACAATTAAAGAAGGTACCCAAAATGATGACCATTATAAATTAAAAGGCAAAGGGATTAAAGTTAGTGATAAGATGTTTAAAGGAGACTTATATGTGGTTTGCAAAATAATTATTCCAACCAAATTATCATTTAGTCAAAAAAAGCTATTTAAAGAACTAGATAATACTGCTTTAGATAATAGTAGTGAATTTAAGAAATTTAATAATTATTTATAATTATAAATAGTACCGCTACAATCAATCAGGGATATAACAATTAAATGAAAAGATATCAATAACATTTTTTTAGTATGCCAATAATAATTTGGGTGATACCTTTGTTCCGCTTGGCTACGGAGTGCGTGTGGCAGGCGCTCTCAAAGCTAATGTGACAGTATCAAGTGGAACAGGGACTTTAACTGATCCCTGGATAATAGTATCGTAATATAAATAGAAATTTTTTGATAATTAATTATAATTGTGGTTAAATTCCACTTGTTTAATTTGTGCATTTATAGTATCATCTTTATGATAGGTGTTGAAGCAATGATTAAGAAAATATTCAAAATAACAAGTATGGTAATTATATTAGCATTGGTGGCTTTTTATGGTTATCGTTTGATTCATTATTATAAAATTTATAATCCTAAAACGATTACTAACAACAAATTAGAAAAAGTCTATCTGCATAAGAAAATTATTAATAACTCTTATACTGATGGGAGTTTAATTCAAAATGGAAAAGAATATATTTATGATGGAACAGCAACTAACAATTATCTTAAATATTCAGGAATGCTTTGGCAAATTATTTCTATTAATGAAAATAGAGAAATTAAAATGATTTTAAAAGACAATCTTAAAGTAATGGCTAATAATGAGACTTTTGATAATTCCTATATTAAGGAATATTTAAATAATGAAAACAATTATTTATATAAAGAACTAGAAAGTCCCGATGCTTATTTAGTTGATACAACTGTTTGTTTGGATAATATCACTGATATGGAAGAATTAACTTGTAACCAAAAGGGCAAGTATAAAATAGGAATAGCATCACTAAATGATTATGCTTTAACTGGTGGAATTAATGGATTTTTAAATAATAATACTAATTTTTGGTTAAGTAATTATAATGATGACAGTTACTATTATGTTAGTAAAGATAATGAAATAGAAATGACTAAAATCAGTCACATCTATGGGATAAGACCAGTTGTAACTTTAAATAGCAAGATTCTTTATACTGGTGGCGAAGGTACTATCAGTGATCCTTATGTTTTAAGTGAAGGTCGTATTAATATTCTAAATCAAAAATTTATTAATAGTTATGTTTATTTTGCCGATAAAACTTGGAAAATAATTGAACAGGCAGCTACTGGTACAAAAATAGTTTTAAATGATGCTTTAGAGACAAAGATGATTTATGACAAAAAAATAATAAATTATGAAGAGTCAGCCATTTATAAATATTTAAATGAAGATTTTTTTAATTCAATTTCTAATAAAGAAAAATTAATTAAAGGTAGTTGGTATACTGGATATTATAATGCTTTAAATAATTATGATTATAAATCTATTTATGAAAAAAAAGTAGATGCATATGTTGGGTTATTAAACATTAATGATTTCTTTGTTTCCGAGTATCATAGTATTTATACTTTAACTCCTTTAAGTGAAACAAGTAGAGCAGTTTATACAATTACAGAAGATGGGTTAGTGTATTCTGATGATATATATCGAGAAAGATATATAAGGCCAGTTATTTATTTAGATTCAAATATGGAAATAAAAAGTGGTAGCGGATTATTAGATGATCCTTATATATTGGAGGATTAAATGAAAAAGAAAAAAGATAAATTGTTTATAACTTTAATTGCACTTGATATTCTAGTTGTAATAGCGTTTTTTTTAACATATGGTCCAATTAATTATTTTAGAAATCTTTGGATAACTTCATCAATGAAAACAGCAACTCATCAGTATTTAGCATATATATTCTATAATGATGAAGTAATTGAAAAAACAATGGGGAGTAATGTAGTTGTTTCTTTTAAAGATAAAACAAATGCTAATGCAATAAAATTTACTAATACTGATAATATTACTAATTATGCTAATGCTTATGAGGAACAAGTATTAAAAAAAGATCCTGGTAATGATTTGTACAAGGTAATAAAAATTGATTATAATAAAAATAGTGGCTATCTTCTAGTTGTTTATGACTCATCACGATTATCTTTGGAAAATTCAAAAAAGAATGCTTTTGGCGGTCAATTTCTAACTAAAATAGCTGAAAGTTATGGAGCCATTGCTGCAGTAAATGCGAGTGGATTCAGTCGTAATAAGAGTACTTATGCCATTACACCGGTGGGAACTACTATTCAGGATGGTAAAATCATCTCTAAAAGTGGCGGCTCAACTTATGGTCGGGGATTAATTGGTTTTAATTATGATAATGTTTTGGTTTTGACTTATGAAGATCCTGAGACAGCAATTGCCAATGGTATGAAAGATGCTTTAACCTGGGGACCATTTCTAATTATGAATGGCGAAAAAGCTTTTATCAAAGGAGATGGGGGCTGGGGAAGAGCTCCTAGAACGGCTATTGGCCAGAGAAAAGATGGAATTGTTTTATTTGCTGTTTTCAATGGCAGAAGCTTAAACAGCCTTGGCCAAACGATGACTGATTTAACTGATTTGTTATATATGTATGGAGCATATAATGCTGCCAATTTAGATGGTGGCGGTTCAAGTGCTTTAGTTGTTAACAATGAACTTATTAATGATCCGACCGGCTGGAATCAAGATGGTGAAAGATACTTGTGTAATGCTTGGATTTTAAAGTAATAGTAAACTTTACATGACAAAAAATATGTAAAGTTTTTTAATGACTATTTCTTTTTTATTATTTATTTGTTAAAATAAATTTGTAAGGAAGTTTTATTATGACAAGAGTTATTGATAATTTAGAAGAGATATTTAGTGTATTAACTTTAACTGATTTTATATTTTTAGGAGCAATAGTTTTCTTAATAATTATTTTATCAATTATTTTATTTATTTATCGTAATGGTGAAGATACATTATCTTGGGCCGATGATAAAACCCTGGATGATGAAAGTAGCGAGTTATCAAAAATCGCCGATGCTTTAGAAAAATGTAATGAACAGTTAAATATTGATCTTAATGTTTATGAAATAAAAGAAGAAGAAGCATCAATAATAAGTTATGAAGAACTAATTAAAAATTATCAGAATAAAAAGATTAGTTATAGTGAAGAAGCATTTGATGGTGATATCAGTATTAAAAAAATAGATTTAGAAACTGCTCCTATTGAAAATGAAAAAGAGCCGTATGTTAAACCAATTACAATGAGTTATGAAAAGGAAGAAGCTTTGCTTCAAGCTCTAAAAAAACTCCAACAAAACCTATCAGGCCTATAAGGCTTTTTTATTTA
>CAYTSB010000013.1:0-20612 GCA_964440405.1 uncultured Muribaculaceae bacterium | reverse complement strand
CACTTTTAGGCGAATTGGTGCTAGTATCACACTAGCCAACCCCTTTTTATTCTTTAGAGACCACTAAATAGTGGTCTCGATTTTTATTTTTGAATCATTTTTAAATAATTTTGATATCTTTCTTTAGCATAAGCTATTTGTTCTTTGGTTAATTCATCATAAAGTGATGGATTTTTTATTTTTAAAGCATTATATCTTACCTCATTACTTAAAAATTCTTCATATTTAGTATAGTCAGGTTCTCCCGAATCAATATTTAAATTGCCATCATAACGCATTAGAGTTAAGTATCCGGAACTAACTGCCAGTTTTTCCTCACTTAAAGCATTAGTTAATCCCCCTTTAATTCCTTGCTCAACACATGGGGAATAAGCAATAATAATACTTGGTCCATCATGTTCCTCAGCTTCTTTGAAAGCCTTAATTGTTTGAGCGGGGTTAGCCCCTAGACAAACATTGGCAGCATAAACATTAGGAATAGTTATTACTTTAGAGAACAAGTCTTTTTTAACTGTTCTTTTACCTAAATTAGCAAATTCGCATACCTGACCCAGCTGACTCGCCTTACTTGCCTGACCACCAGTATTAGAATAAACCTCTGTATCCAAAACTAAAATTCTAACTTTTTCATTCATTGATAAAACATGATCAATACCAGAATAACCAATATCATAAGCCCAGCCATCGCCACCAACCATCCAAATGGTTTTGCTTGGAACGTATTCAAGCAACATTCGAAGTTCATTAGGAATTGCTTTATCCTTAAGCTCATCATGGACTTTTTTAGTGATTTCAAAATTATCAGAGTTATCTAGCCAATCCTGAAATAGTTTTGCAGTTTCGCTATCAACTGCGGTGATACATTCTTCAATTATTTTTCTAATATTATCTTTTTTTGCCTGATAACCAAGTAAGATGCCAAAACCAAACTCAGCATTATCTTCAAATAAACTGTTAACCCAAGGTAATAAATAAGGAGTACTTGGAACACTGCCACCATAAATACTTGAACAGCCAGTAGCATTGGCAATAATTAACTTTTCTCCAAATAGTTGAGTTAGCAATTTAAGATATGGGGTCTCTCCACAACCAGCACAAGCTCCAGAAAATTCAAATAATGGCTTATTAAATTGGCTACCTTTAACATTAAATCTATCAAATAAAGCTGGATTTTGATAATTATTAAATAAATCATTGGCAATAGCTTGCCATTCATCACTATATTTACTTGGTTGTAAAGCCTTGTTTCCACCTTTACCAGGACATACTTTCATACATAAACCGCAACCGGTACAGTCATCAGGACTGACGGTTACCATAAATTTATAATCAGAATTTCCTACCAAAGGAATAGCTTTTGGACTATATTTATGATCATTAGGAATAATAAATGGTCTAATAACGGCATGGGGGCAAACTATACTGCACTGATTACACTGGATGCAGTTTTCGCTATGCCAAACTGGTATTTCATTACTAATTTTTCTTTTCTCAAATTTACTGGTTCCAAAGGGAAATGAACCGTCTTTTAAATCATAAACATCAGATACTTTTAAAGTACTTCCCTTACGATTATTAATTATGGTAACTAAATTATGCTTTTCATCTAATTTAATACCACTACTAGGTATTTCTACAAATTCTAGAGCACTTACTGCTTTAGTTATAGCTTTTAAATTAGCATTAATAACTTCTTCTCCTTTAGTTAAAAATTCATCTCGAATTGATCTTTCAACTAACATTTCATAATCAGGAATATTTAAAATTTTTAAGATAACTGTTTCCATTATTTTGCTTATTTTACCTTTAATATTGTTTTCATTAGCTATTTTACTAGCATTAATAATAAATAGTTTTAAATTCTTTTTTAAAGCAATATTAATAAAATTCTGAGGTAATATTAAACTAAGCTCTTCTTTAGTTTTAATAGTATTAATAACTACAGTACCATATTCTTCTATACCACTAAGCATTTCAAAACGATTAAGATATTCATCTTTAGTAATAACCACTAGTTTAGGATGAGTTGGATAATAAGGAGCATTAATTTTTTTATTAGCATATCTTAAATGACTAATAGTAAGTCCATTACTCTTTTTAGAATCGTATTCAAAATATCCTTGAACAAAGTAATTTTCTTCATTGCCAAGAATTTTTATAATGTTTTTACTGGCACTAACCATTCCATCTGAACCAAATCCATAAATTTCAATTTCACTGGCATTTAAATTAAGAATATAGTCTTTTTCTTCTTCTAAACTTAAATGAGTAATATTATCATTAATTCCAATTGTAAAATTATTTTTAAGCTCGCTATCAAGCATTGTATATACTGACTTAATTTGATCAGGAGTGGTATTTTTAGAAGCTAATCCATACCTGCCTCCAACTATTGCCACATTTTTTTCTTTTAAAGCATTAACAACGTCTAAATAAAGTGGTTCACCACTCATTGTTGCATCCTTACCTCGATCTAAAACCGCAATTCTTGATACAGAAGCCGGAATAACTCCTTTTAATAATTCGCTGCTAAAAGGACGATATAAATGAACAGTAACCACTCCTATTTTTTCACCCTTGCTGATTAAATCATCAACTACCAGTTTAATAGTATCGGTTACACTGCCCATTGCAACAATAATATTTTTAGCATAAGGACTACCATAATAAACAAAAGGTGCATAATTAGTACCTAAAATTAAATTAAGATTTTTCATATAATCTTTAACAATATTGGGTATTTCCAAATAAGCGCTGTTTCTAGCTTCAGTCATTTGAAAATAAACATCCTCATTTTGAGCCATTCCTCTTTGATTTTTAGATTTACTGATTAACATTCTGCTTCTAAAATTATCAATTTCACCATAAGGAATTAGTTTTTCAATATCCTTTAAATTAATTTCTCTTATTTTATTAATTTCATGACTAGTTCTAAAACCATCAAAGAAGTGAAGAAAAGGAAGACTTCCCTTAATAGCACTTAAGTGAGAGATTAAAGCTAAATTTTGAGCATCTTCAACATTAGCTGAAGCCAGAATACAAAATCCAGTATTTCTAACTGCATAAACATCCTGATGATCACCAAAAATACTTAAAGCATGAGTAGCAAGAGCTCTACTTGCTACATGAATTACTCCCGGCAACATTTCACCGGCCATTTTATACATTTCTGGAATCATTAATAGTAACCCTTGGCTAGAAGTAAAGGTTGAAGAAAGATTTCCGGACATTAATGCGCCATGAACTGAGGCAGCTGCTCCGGCTTCACTTTGCATTGAAACTAATTTGACTTTGTTGTCAAATATATTTAAAACATTATCATTAGCCATTGCATCTATTTTTGAACTCATCGGACTAGCTGGCGTTATCGGATATACCGGACACACCTCACTTAACAAATAAGCAATACTAGCACATGCTTCATTACCATCAACTATTTTCATCTAATCAACTACTTTCAAATACAATTATATCTTTTATACCATTTTATTTCAATGACAAAAAAACTATTAATTTGTTTTATTAATAGTTACTGCTATTTTTAAGTTCTCATATTTAATAGTTATTGTTTCCGTCATTTCCTCTTTAGTGACTGGATTTTTAAGAGCATTCTTAATTTCATAATCACTAGTTATATAACCATAAGTAATTAATCTGGAGATTGGAATATTAACATATTCTTCCGGTCTTAAAAAAACATCATCCTTATATTCTTCCCCATATTTATAAGCCGCTATTTCAATTGCTGATATTTTACTTTCATAAAGTCTTTCATTTGCTGATTTTTGAATTCTAACATAAGCTATTACTCCAAATGTTATTAGTAATCCTAAAATAACTATAACTACCAATAATTCTACTAAAGTAAATCCCTTTTTTTTCATTTTTTCTCCTTTTTATGTTCATATAGAATATCAGTTTTAACAATTAAAATTAATAATAATATCATTAGAAATATGTAAATAATCATTGCTATTTTTTCTTTTTTCAAAACATAAAAAATAGTAATTGCCGCAAATAGCAAATCAACTGCATAAATAATTAAAATCGTTCTTTTAACTGAATGATTAATATTCAATAATTGGAAATGAAGATGAAATCTATCGGGAGTAAATGGACTTTGGTGTTTTAATAATCTTCTTATAATAGCGAGTAAAGTATCAAGAATAGGAATTGCTAATAAAGCTAGAGGAACCATAAATGAAGAAACTGTTACATTTTTATATCCTGTTAAAGCTATAATAGCAATAATAAAGCCCAAAAACATTGCTCCCCCATCACCCATAAATATTTTAGCCGGATGGAAATTATGCTTTAAATAACCTAGTGTTGCTCCTAAAGCACTGAATGCAAGTAAAACATCTAAACCAGTTAATTTATTGGTAATTGCAGCAATAACTCCAACGGTCAAAAAACAAATTGAACAGATACCACCAGATAAGCCATCCATACCATCAATAAAATTAATACAATTAACACAGCCCACTATAAAGAAAATTGTTATAGGATAAGCCCAGCCATGAAAATTAATATAAATTCCAAAGGCATCAATTTCTTGAAGAAGAAATCCACCATAGAATACTACTATCAAAGCGGCCGCCAACTGACATAATAGTTTGTATTTACCAGGAATTGATTTAATATCATCAAATGCTCCAACTAAAACTAAAATAAAACTGCCAATTAAAACCGAAATCATTTTAGTGCTGATATCACCAAAAACTAAATAGCCAAATAGAAAACTAAAAAATATAGCTAATCCACCCATTCTCGGAGTTGGATTCTTATGAATCCTTCTTGATTCATTTGGTACATCAATTGCTCCAACGTGAATTGCTAATTTTTTACAAACAAATATTAATAAATAACTCATTATAAATGTTGATCCGATAACCAATAAAATATTTAAGACATTAACTTCTAATTTCATTTTGTACTCCTTCTTTATTATTATAATACATTTACTTTAAAATAAAAATATTTTTAACTACTTTTAGTTTTAAAGGTTACATATTTAAGTAAAATAAAAGTCAACGGAATACCAATAATCGCTGCTACTAAATAAGCAACTATCTTAGAATAATCAAGAATATTATAAAATAAAAATACGGCCAGGTTTTGAATAATGAAATTAGGAATTACATTAATTAAAAAACTAAAATATTTTTTGATGTTTAATTTGTTTTTAAAAGTATATTTACTATTAAGGAGATAAGATATAACAGTTCCGGTTAAAAAGCCCAATCCAAAAGCTAAATTGGGTTGAAGCAAGTCGGAATAAATTATCGAAAATATTATACCCGTAAAAGTATTAATAATTCCAATAATAATAAATATTAGAAATTGTTTATTAATAAATTCTTTTTTAATCATTATTTAAATATTCCTCAATAAAATACTTAGGACGATTTTTGACTTCCTCATGAATTTTACCAACATATTCGCCAACTACACCTAAAGCCATTAATATTACTCCCGTTAAATTAAACATAATCATAATAATTAAATTAGTATTATTTATTTTATTTAAAATTAATAAACAGATAATTGTAATTAAGCTGCCAATTAATAAGAATATTCCCCCGTTTAAAATTATTCTAATTGGCTTTATGCTAAAAGAAGTAATTCCATTCCACGCTAGAGCAAGCATTTTCCTTAAAGGATACTTAGTTTTACCAGCATATCTTTGACCACGATCATAATAAACTATAGTATTCTTATAACCAATTAAAGGAAACATTCCTCTTAAAAACAAATTAATTTCCTTAAATTCTTCTAACCTATCTAATACTTTCTTAGAAGTTAAACGATAATCAGCGTGGTTGTAAATAATATCAACACCTAAATATTTCATTATTTTGTAAAATAATAAAGCCGTATTTTTCTTAAATATAGAATCTTGATCACGAGATTTTCTAACTCCATAAACTAACTCATTGCCTTTTTTGTAAAGTTTTAACATTTCATTAACGGTATCTATATCATCTTGCAGATCAGCATCCATACTAATTACAACATCAGATTTTTCTTTAGCAACCATTAACCCTGCATATAAAGCATTCTGGTGGCCTTTATTTTTTGATAGTTTAATAGCTGCAATTAATTTGTTTTTCTTGACACTATTTAAAATAATCTGCCAAGTATTATCTGTACTACCATCATCGACAAAAAGAATTTTACTTTTAGAATTAATTTCATTGCAAACAATTAAATCCTTCATTTTTAAACTAATCCTCTTAATAGTTTCATTTAATACTTCTTCTTCATTATAGCAAGGCATAACAATATACAAAATTGGTAACTTCTTCATCTTAACCTCTTTATTAAACTATAATATAATCAAGAAAAAAAAGCAATTATTACTGCTTTTTTTCTATTTTCTTTTCTTCTTTAGGCGCTTTCTCTTTAACTTTTTTGGCTTTTTTCTTTTTATTAGAAATAATAACTAACGATGCAATAATTGTAACAAATAATCCGCTACCAAAGATAATAGTAATAATCATATAATCTTTTAAGTCATTTTCTAAAGCTAAAATCTGTTCATCGTTATATCTTTGTAAAGTCTTTTCTTTTTGATCGTAAACATAAAAGCCATTTTTACCGGTTTCTATATTTTTTCCATATAATAAGAAAAAGTCAGAGCCACTATTAAAAACATAACCGGCTACTTCCTCATTATTAATTTTAACTTTGGTTTGCTCATAATTTTTTATAGTTTCTGAATATAAAATCGGACTAAAAATAAGGTTAGCAAAAATAAATTCCTGATATTTGATATAAATATTCTTATCGTATATAAATAAACCAATATTTCCTTCCTGATCTTTTAAAGCAACTAAATTATATTTACTGGCTTCATTACTACAGGCAGGAATTTCAATGTCATTAATAGTAACTGTCGTTGCCTGATAAGCTGAAGGGCATTCTAATAAATCACTTCTTTTAACTACAGTATATTCTTTATTTAAAATTTTAACTGTAATTGGATTTAAATCTTCAACATTGACATTTAAAGTATAAGTTTTTAAATCACCATTTTGAGCAGTTACTTTAACTAAAAAGGTATTTAATCCTTCTGAAACAGCAAATTCACCTGTACCAAGCAGGCTGGATTTTGAATCTTCTCTAGTAGCATTAATTGTTATTTTGGTAACTGTTGAAGGAACAGTAATTTCATAGTTAGTTGTATTTTTATTAAACTTTGGTGAAAGTTCATATCCCGAAATAGATAAATTACTTAAATTATTGTTTTTACTATAAGAGGCTTCTAAATCGGCTTGAGTAATAATTGAAACTGTTGTACTTCTACTTCCATCATCTACCGATAATATATTTTCATTCCAATCAACTATAGCAGTTTTACTAATATTAAATTGAGCTGAACCACTTTTTAAAGCTTTAAATGTATAAGTATAACTTTTAGATCTAATGCTACCGTTACCATAGCCAACATATCTTAAAGGAACTTCGGATGATGTTAAACTAACTTTTGAAGAATCGTAACCCAAAGTATATTCCCAAGCACCCAAAACTGTTGAAGATGATACTTTTACAGTTATTTTAAATGTTTTACCAACCACTATTTTAGAAACTGAAGAACTGACACTAACATTAGCACTAGCTGCCTCAACTGTCGTGATGCCAGTAAATATTGCAACAATTCCCACTAAAAATAAATAAATTTTTTTCATATAATCTCCTATCCGGTTATTTTAATATTACCTAAAATATGCTTTTGAATTCTTAATAAATCTAACAAATCAACCTTGTCATCCTGATTAGTATCTGCGGCTTTTAAATAGCTATCCTTTAATTTAGCAGAATCTAGAATATGCTTTTGAATTTTTAATAAATCAATTAAATCAATTTTACCATCACCTGAGGTATCACCATATAATATTATTTCATATTGCTGACTTTCTTCTTCGTAAGTAATTTTGACTTTATCACCAGTTAATAATATCTCATTGGTTTTAGCATTGCCCAAAGCATCAAACACTTCTACTTTTATTACTTCATCTATTTCTAAAAATTTATTTTTTAAGTTTACTGTCGTATCATTAAAATTAAATCCCGATAAATATTCGCCATCATTTTTAATTGTTGTGTTAGCAATTAAATTATCTATTACTGTCCGGCCATAATCAATTATAAATTTAACTTCTGTAGGAAGTTCAGTTTTAGCTGGCATATTTCTATAAACTGGTATTTCAAACATAAAATTTATTGGTGAATCAATGCTTAAAGCTCCCATACTATCATAAGTGCTATAAGATGTTCCAGCTTCGCTGAAAGGTGCCGCGACATTAGTCATATACTGATGAGAATAAGTACTGGCTGTACTTTCTGGTTTAACGTTATATTTTTTAAAATAAGAAGTGTTTTGACCTTTTTTAATATAACCACTTCCGATAGAATTGGCTCCTGCCGTTATTGCTTTTATAGGACTATCCCAGCCTTTATTTTTGGCATAAATAAGTGAGTTATACACCGGTTTTTTATCAGTTCCTGCTCCAATATTGAAGAAATTATAATAACCACTATAACATTTATTCTGTTCTTCCGGATAATTGCTATTTTCTGCTGGATAACAAAACTCTGCTCCCGAAACTGTAATAGAGCTTCCTCCTCCTAATTCCTGTCTAGTTAAGACAGCCAGATAAACAGGATTAACTCCTGAAGCTTTTCCAGCTTCAACAAAATCAGCTGAATAAGGATTTAAATAACTAAAATTACCACTGAATACCTTATCAATTGCTTCTTTAGTAATATAATCACCAGAATAAGTTAAATCTTCAAACATAAATATTCTATTTTCAGTTAAAAAATTCCTTGGATCCATATAATAAGCAACTGTTTCTGAAGCGGCCGCATACCAAGTAGATCCTTCTAAAACATTATATGTTTTAGTATTATAATTATAAGAGCCACCCATTGTTGATATCTGAGCAACTTTACTGGTTTTTAAATCAGCAGCAGACACTTGAACCATACTCATTCCTAAAATACTCTCTTCAGCTATGGCTGTTACCCACTCAAGTTCAGTGTCAATAGCTTTAAAAATGTAGTTGGGATGATTTGTTTTTAAATTAGAAAGTCCATCCCAGTAGCTTGAAGGAAATCCGGCAGCTTTTAATTCTACTTCTAAAGGAGTGACTGGATCTCTTTCCACAGCAATAGTATCAACTGTATAAAAACTAATATACTTGCTACAAACATAACCGACATTTTTGTTATATTCCACTTTATACCACCCTGAACTACATCCCGTTCCACTATATAAGTTGGTATCTAAAACATTAATTGAAACATTATAAGGAATAGATGGCCACGTATTACTACTTGTTGTTGGTTCTTTTCTAAAAGTTAATCCTCCCACTACTAGAGTTTTAGCAGTTAGTAAAGCGTAAACCGGTGTTGCTTGAAAAAACATTAGTAGAATAATAAAAATAGTAATTGCTTTTTTAATATGTTTTTTCATTAGACACCCACTTTCTATTATGTATATTCATTATAACAAAATCAAATAATAAAGTATAGAAACACCCCTTGACACTTAACATCTTTTTGACAATTGTCTTAAATAATAAAATAGGTTATAATGAATTGTAATCCTAAAAAGGTGATTTTATGGTAAAGAAAATTAACAAGAACTTCATTATTTATTTATTAACAATTGTTTTTTATTCAGTTGCTATATTGTTTTTTACTGTTAATTTATTAAAACTTACTGGAATAGAAAATATGATTAGAATAATTATTTTAATATTATTCTTTCTTTTGGGAATTCTTTATTTAATTGGGGCTTTTATTTTTGTTGTTAATCGGACTAAGAAAAAACTATTTATTGGAATTTCTATTGCTTTAATTTTATTGACAATTATTTTAGGAGTAGGATCATTTTATATTAATAAGACTTTAAATAAAATGGATAATATTAATAAAGAAAAAATAACTTATACAACCAATCTATTGACTTTAAAAGACAATGATAAATTAAGTACTTTGGCAATGATTGATGACATTAATGATATTGAGGGCTACAAATTAGCAAATGAATTAATTAAGAAAAATAATTTGGATCATCTGGATATTACTTATTATGAAGATTATACCCTTTTAATCAATGCTTTATACGATGAGGAAATTGACGGAATATTTTTGTCAAGTAATTATGATATTTTATTTAATGATGAATTTAAAAACATTGATTCTGATTTAGAAGTAAAATATGAATACAGTGAAGAATTAGATAAAATCGAATCTGCTATCACAAGTAATAAAAAACTTAACGAGCCCTTCTCCATTCTTTTAATTGGCGTCGATTCTATTAGTGAAAAGCTTAATGCCAATCAAGCATTTAATGGTGACACTTTAATGATTATAACTTTTAATCCTCATACTTTAAATGCCACAATGTTTAGTATTCCTAGAGATACTTATGCTGAAATAGCATGTAAAAATGGCAAAAAGAATAAAATTAACACTTCTGCTTATTACGGTACATCATGTGTTATTGATACAGTTGAAACATTAACTGATATTGATATTGATTACTATGTTAAAATTAACTTTAAAGGCGTTGTAAATTTAGTAGATGCTTTAGGCGGTATCGACGTTGATGTGCCCTATGCTTTTTGTGAACAAAACAGTAATAGACAGTGGGGAAAAAACACAATTTTTGTTGAAAAAGGATTACAACATTTAAACGGCGAGCAAGCACTGGCATTATCCAGAAACAGGCATAATAATAGTGGTAGATGTTCGGCTAAATATACATTTGGAAACAGGAATGATTTTGTTAGAGGTCAAAATCAACAACTAGTTGTTACAGGAATGGCTAAAAGTATTAAAAACATTAATAGCATAAAAAAATTCTATAATATTTTAGACACCATCAGTAATAGTATTGATACTAATTTAGATAAAGATAAACTATTATCATTTTATGAAGTAATTAAAAACATGTTAATGAAACTAAGTTCTACACAAGACGATTTTATTAACATTGAAAAAACTTATCTAATGACTTATAACCAAACCATAAATTCCAGATCCATGGAATTATATTACCTGGAAAGTTTAAAAGAAATCGTTGATGCTATGAAAATTAATTTAGAATTAGAAGAACCAACTTTAATTAAAACTTTTGAATTCTCAGTAAATGAAGAATATGAAAAAAAGGTTATCGGCAAAGATCGTAATGGTGGGGTTAACCTAGAAGATACTGTTCCTGATTTTACTAATAAATCCAGATTAGATGTAAATACTTGGGCCAGTGCTCGTAATATAAAAGTTAATTATATTGAAGTAACGGAAGAAAATCCCTTATATAAAAATGAATATACAAATGGACAGATAATTAAACAAAATCCTAAAAAGAGTGTTCTAGTATCAGAAGTTAACTCTATAACAATTTATATTATTAAAAAATCATCTTCAATTAATACCGAAACTAATACTGAAGATGAAATTGATCAAAACATCAAAGATTTAATAGAATAAAAAACCGACTTATTCGCCGATTTTATAATCAAAATATGGTGACTCGTATGGGTTTTGAACCCATGAATACCGCCTTGAGAGGGCGGCGTGTTAAACCACTTCACCAACGAGCCATAAGAAGTTGATCTTATTATATCAACTTTTTTTATTAATTAAAATATTTATTCTTTCTTTAATACGGTTTTTACCTAATAGTTTCATAATGTCATATAAATTAGGTGTCATGCTTTTACTAGTTAAAGCTACTCTTAAAACCATTGCAATATCACCAACATGACCCTTATAATTATGAGGATTTTCTTTATAAATTTTTATGTCTTTAGCATAGCCTAGTTTCCCACTTAAATCCTTAATTTTTTCAAACCATTCTTCCTGTGAATCATTCTCTCGATAATATTTTAAGTATTCATTTAATATTAAATTAATTTCAGTTGAATCATTAATAGTTTGAAAATCATAGTTTAAATCTTTAAACAATTCATCATACATATACCAAATATGATTTTTTATTTCTGATAACGAATTAAAATCTTTTCTTGGTTTTTTTATTTCTCTTTCAATATTTAAAATATTAACTGTATAGTCCTGATATTTATTGATTAATTTATTAAACTCGGCATCAAATTCTCTAGTATAAACATCTAATTTATTAAATAATTCTTGAGCAGATAATCTGCTTAGATAGTTTTTTGAAATATTAAGTAACTTTTCTAAATCAAATAAAGAGCCGCTTAAACTTATCTTTTTAAAATCAAATTTAAATTTATTAACATCTAAATTTTGATTATAATATTCTTCAAAATTGGAATTGGCAATTGTTAAAAGATATAGTTTAACCACTTCAATAGGAATCCCTTGTTGATAATAATAGCTTACGGCTGCTTCTTTATCTTTCCTTTTAGATAACTTTCTTCTCACACCTGTTTCAGGATCTATCTTCATTAATAATCCTAAATGGGCAAATTTTGGTAATTTGAAATTAAAAATTCTAAATAATTCTAAGTGAACAGGAACTGAAGATAACCACTCTTCTCCTCTTAATACATGCGTTGTTCTCATTAAATGATCATCTATGACATGTGCTAAATGATATGTAGGAAGGCCATCTTCTTTTAATAAAATAATATCTAAATCATTTTCTGGAAATTCAATTTCACCACGAACTAAATCTTTAAATTTGATTTTTTTATTATGGTCACCATTAGATTTTAATCTAATTGTATAAGATTCTTTATTTAAAATTTTATTTTTTAGTTCCTCATTAGTTAAATCACGACATTTAGCATAGGAACCATAATAACCGATTCTTTCTTTTTTATTGGCCTGTTCTTCTCTTAATAAATTTAATTCTTCCTTGGAACAAAAACAGGGATAAGCTACTCCAATACTAATTAAATATTTAACATAAGCCTGATAAATATCTTTTCTCTGGCTTTGAATATATGGTCCATAGTTTCCTATTTCTTCATTACTCAAAATCATTCCTTCATCTATTTTAATATCAAAGTCTTCTAAATCTTTTAAAATACCCCTAATCCCATTTTCAACTGTTCTTTCCTGGTCAGTATCTTCAATTCGTAGAAAAAAAACTCCACCATTATCATCTACTACTTTTCTAGCAATAAAAGTAGTAAGTAAACTGCCCATATGAATAAATCCTGTTGGACTTGGTGCAAAACGAGTTACAATATTTCCTTCTTTTAAATTTCTTTCAGGATAAAGTTTTTCGTAATCAAGAGGAGTTTTATTAATATTAGGAAATATTAATTCTGCTAATTCTATATTTGTCATTATAATCACCTTAAATGGCTGCCCCAGTTAGATTCGAACTAACGGAATGTCAGATTCAGAGTCTGATGCCTTACCGCTTGGCTATGGGGCAACTACATATAACATTATACTACTTTTTTATAAGAAAAAAAGGAATAATTATTCCCATTTCCAATTTATTACATCATTTATGTCTTTACCATGCTCTCTAATATATTCGTGATGCTCCTTTAATTTAGCATTACAGTAATCCAAAACCTTCTCTTTTCCTGGAATATTAATATATTTTAAAGCATCCATTACTAAGTGATATCTATCTAATTTATTTTGAACTCTCATATCAAAAGGAGTTGTAATTGTACCTTCTTCATTATAGCCATGAACATGAATATTATCATCATTTGCTCTTTTATAAGTTAATTGATGTATCAAAGCTGGATAGCCGTGAAAAGCAAAGATGACCGGAACATTTTGTGGAAACAATTTATTATATTCTATTTCATCAAGTCCGTGAGGATGAACCATATTAGGCTGAAGTTTCATTAAATCAACTACATTAATTACTCTAACCTTTAAATTAGGATAGAATTTTCTTAACATTGAAGTTGCAGCCAGAGTTTCTAAAGTTGGAGTATCTCCCGCACAAGCCATAATAACATTAGGATTACCATCATCATTTGATGCCCAGGACCAAATACCTATTCCTTTAGTGCAATGAGCTGTTGCTTCTTCAATATTTAGCCATTGTGGTCTTAAATGCTTACTGGCAACTATAACATTGACATAGTTTTGCGTTTTAATAATATGATCAAAACATGAAAGTAGTGAATTCGTGTCAAAAGGCAAATAAATTCTAACTATATCAGCTTTTTTAGTAACCATGTGATTTAAAAATCCTGGATTTTGATGAGTGTAGCCATTATGGTCTTGTTGCCAGACATGACTAGTTAAAATATAGTTTAAAGATGCAATTGGTTTACGCCATGGTATTTCATTACATACTTTTAGCAATTTGGCATGTTGACTTGTCATTGAATCAACAATTCTAATAAATGCTTCATAGCTATGAAAAAATCCATGTCTACCAGTTAATAAATATCCTTCCAATAATCCTTCACAGACATGTTCAGATAAAATCGAATCAATTACTCTACCATCTTGATTTAAAAATTCATCACTGTCATTTTTAAAAGCATTCCATTGACGATTTGTTACTTCAAATACCTGATTCAAACGATTAGATAATGCTTCGTCAGGCCCAAATATTCTGAAATTTCTATTATCTGCATTTAGTTTTACTATATCTCTAATAAAAACTCCTAAATTAAGCATATCCTGAGCTACTACAGCTCCCGGTTTAGGAACATTTATTCCATAGTCTTTAAAATTAGGAACATTTAATTTTTGGAAAAGCAATCCCCCATTAGCATTAGGATTAGCGCCCATTCTTTTATCACCTTGAGGAGCAAGTTCTCTTAATTCGGGAATTAAACTTCCATTAGTATCAAATAATTCCTGAGGACGATAACTTTTTAGCCATTCTTCTAGCATAGCTAAAGTTTCAGGATTATTCCTGTCCATTATAATTGGTACTTGATGCGATCTAAATGAATCCTCAATTTTTTTACCACCAATTACTTTTGGTCCAGTCCATCCTTTTGGTGTTTTTAAAATAATCATTGGCCATTTTAAATCAGGAATTGTTTTGCCGGCATTATAAACTGTTTTAATGCTTTTTATTTTTTCAATAACTAAATCCAAAGTTTTACCCATTGCTTTATGCATTTTATAAGGATCACAACCTTCAACAAAATAAGGATCATAACCACAGCCAACAAAATAACAATAAAGTTCCTCTTTAGTCATTCTGGCGAACAAGGATGGATTAGCTATTTTATAACCGTTTAAATGCAGGATTGGTAAAACAACGCCATCAGTTTTAGGATTAATAATTTTATTAATATGCCATGAAGCTGCTAATGGTCCTGTTTCAGCTTCACCATCTCCAACTACACAAGCTACTATTAAATTGGAATTATCTAATGCTGCTCCATAAGAATGAGCCAGAGAATAACCGAGTTCTCCTCCTTCATTAATTGACCCTGGAGTTTCTGGTGCCACATGACTAGATATTCCACCGGGAAAACTAAACTGTTTAAATAGTTTTTTTAAGCCTTCTTTATCTTGAGTAATATTAGGATAAAATTCAGTATAGGTACCTTCTAAATAAGTATTGGCAACCATTGCTTGACCACCATGTCCCGGTCCAGATACATAAATCATGCTTAAACCATATTTTTTAATTATTCTGTTCAAATGGACATAAATAAAATTCTGTCCAGGAGCAGTACCCCAATGGCCAACAATATTACTTTTTATATGATCAAAAGATAATTTTTCTTCCAAGAGTGGATTATTTAAAAGATATAGTTGACCAACCGATAAATAGTTAGTTGCTCTAAAATAAGCATCTATCTTTTTAATATTTTCAAGATTTAAATCATCTATTTCTTTTTTAAACATTTTAAAACCACTCTTTTCTATTCTTAAATATATTATAGCAAATTTATCTTAGATGTAAAAGAAAAAATCTTTGCTTTCAATATTATTAATAATATCGAGATTAATTTAGTTTGTTTTCAATAATATATTTTAAATCTTCTATCGCTTTATCAATATTACGCATTCCATTACTAATTAAAATATATCGGGATTGGATTCTACCCACCATTATAAATAGAATTGAGTTCCTTTGCTCTATATTTATTTTGTGGTTTATCATATTTTTTCACAATAATTTGGAATTCCAAATGGTTTTTTAGTTATTTTTTTGCTTACCATTATCATTCTCTTTCATTTTATTTTTTAGCATTGACTTAATAAGCTTAATAATATATAATATTAATTAGTAATCATTATCAGTAAGGAGTTAATATGGAACGCAACACTTTTCAAAAAAAATTAATTCTTGATGTTATTTCTAATTATAAAAATCATCCTACAGCTGAGGATGTATTTAACATTATCCATAAAAATTATCCTAATATAAGTAAAGCAACAGTTTATCGTAACTTAAAGTTGATGGCTAATAATGGAATAATTAAGAAATTAGAAATGAATGACACTTTTGAACATTATGATTTAAATCATAATCATTATCATGCAAAATGTGTGTTTTGCAGTAAAATTATTGATTTAGATATTCCTTACCAGAAAGAATTAGATCAAAAGGTTAAAGAAAAGTTCAATATTATTGGACATGACACCATATTTAAAATTATTTGTAATGATTGTAAGAAAGAGAGTGAAAAAAATGAATGAAGAAGTAATTGAAACAAGAATGCCACTTATTGGAGATGCGGCTCCAGCATTCAAAGCAATAACAACGCAAGGAGATATTAATTTTCCAGAAGACTATGCTGGTAAATGGGTAATATTATTTTCGCATCCAGCTGATTTTACCCCTGTATGTACCACGGAATTCATGACTTTTGCAAGTATGGCTGATGAATTCAAAAATTTGAATACCGAATTAGTTGGTCTTTCAGTTGATTCTATTTATGCTCATATTGCATGGCTAAGAAGAATTCAAGAGCTTGAATGGAAAGACATGAAAAATGTTGAAGTAAAATTTCCGCTTATAGAAGACATAAAAATGGATATTGCTAAGAAGTATGGAATGATTCAACCTAATCAATCTAATACCCAAGCAGTAAGAGCAGTATTTGTAATTGATCCGAATGGAATTATAAGAACTATTTTATATTATCCATTATCAACTGGGAGAAATTTTGATGAACTAAAAAGAATTATTTTGGCTTTACAAAAAGCTGATAAAGATCAAGTAGCAACTCCCGCTGATTGGCGTCCAGGAGATGATGTTATTATCCCTGCTCCAGGTAGTTGTGGAACAGTTAAAGAAAGAGTTGAAAGTAAAGATGAAAATCAATATTGCTTAGACTGGTTTATATGCTTTAAAAAAGAAAAGAAATAGAAAACAGTTTTTACTGTTTTTTATTTTTATTTAAAATAAAAAACTAATTCTACTAGTTTATTTAAATATCTTATATTTATTGTGTAAAAAGTGAAATACGAAATCCCGACTCAATTTGAGAAAGATAATACCACAATGTTATAATTAATATTTCTGATAAAGTAAAATATAGTGAAACAATGAAAAGAAATAACCAGGTAATTTACCTGGTTAATTTATTAAGTAGTGTCAATCCTTTAATTAACAGTTTTTCCATCATAAATTGATGTTACTTTGTTATTTTCATATTTTGACCATAATTCCTGACTTTTTGTCCACTCTTCCGTAGCAATTGCTGCATTTTTGAATAATGATTCTGGTTCACTAGTATTAGATTGCATACCTACTACAATTTTTTCACTATCAAAAATTGATTTATAAGTAGAAGTTTGATCATCATTAACCGAATAAAATTGAGTTGCATAACCAGTATTCAGTTTAATATACTCACTTATGTATTGTAATTTACCATTTAGATAAATCTTTGTTTGAACTGAATCGGTTTTTTCATCAAATTTAGTATTATAAGTCATATCTTCACCATTTTCAGTTTTGAAAGTTAAGTCGCAACTATCCTTTGTGGTTTTATAATCAATGTCTTGATAGAAAAATTCTAATGCTGACACTGCCGCCGAATTTTCTAAGCCACAAAATGTGATTGGAATTAGTGATAAATCGACAGTTACAAATCCTAATAGTCCTAAAGACAAATTATAATTTGCAGAATATTCTGAACTATTATTTAACATTTCATAAGCTTCTGTTTTTAATTTTGAATATTTATCATAAGAATCTGCAATCGTTTTTACTTTGGTGTTGTCAACATATTTATTTCCATTATTATCAACACCTGAATATGGTTTTTTATCGCCACCACAGCCAACCATCAACATGCTTAATAGACCAATTATAAAAATCATTGTAATTTTTTTCATATTTTTTCCTCCTTACATCAATAAAATTTTAAATTCAAGTACAATTTATCCGTTAATTTATTATACTATATTAAATTAACAAAGTGAACTAATTTTTTTCATTTAAAAATTATATCTTTTTAAGATAGTTTTGCTACCATTATATTTATATATCGGCTATTGTTCATATATACCGTAAGTATGAATGTTTTCATCTTCAAATAGTGGCAATCTTGGAGGATTTATTGTTAAAATAATTGCCATGATTAAAGTTATAGCAACTAAACCGATTGCAATTAAAAAGTCAATTTCTTTAATATATTTATAAACATGATATCCCGTAAATTGTCCTAAAAATAATGCAACATAAAGAGATAGAATATCAACAATAATTATGCTCTTACCTAAGCCACAATTAACAAAATAATAAATAGCAAGTATTGTTATAGCAGAAATTATTATTGAAATAAAACAACCCAGAAACCAACGGCCTTTATCTATTACATATTTGTCTTTTTTAATCAAATAAAACATTGTCCACCAAATAAAAATAGGAAAAATAGCCAGTTTTAAATGTTCAAAAACACTTTCATTTACTGGAGCTATTAATCCAACAATAAAAGCTTTATTTAAAAGATTATATATAAAATGAAATCCTGTTCCTAATAAAAATAAAATAATAGTTGAGAAAAAAATATTTGTTTTTAATTTTTTGTCGTTCATAAATCTCCTTTTTACTATGCTATTAATAATGTTACAATTATATACTTCTTTTTAATACAAATTAAGTAATATTGGTAAAATCAAGTTTTTCTAAATTTCTAATAGCTGGTCCGTAAATAACATGTCCATATCTATCAAAAATAGAACCATGGCATTTTGATTCCCATACTTTATCAACATCATTCCAAATTAATGAGCACCCCATATGAGTACATTTATTTTTTAAAAATATATATTTGTTTTTACTTTCTCTATAAACCAAGGAATGCTTCAAACTTATTCTCTGTTTTCATATCAATATTTTTCGATATTCCGCTAGCAGTTTCGCCACCTTTAGTTTCAATAATCCATATTTCATTATTCTTATCACAAACAATATAATCAGGATAAAAATTCCATTTCTTATTAACTATATCTTTATAAAAGATTGAGAAATAATCACTTGACGATTCTCCATTTTTGTAAAACCATTTAATATTTTCATTAACTTCACAAAAATATTCAAACATTCTTTCACTTTTTGATTTAACTGTACTATTAGGATAATTTTTATATATTGATTTATTATAAATTGTTGTGTCTTTCATATCTGGATCATATTTAATATAATCCATTTCTGGTGCTTTCCAATCAATTTCTTTTACTTCTTCTAGATTCATAGCTATCTGTCTTGCTTTTTGTGAAACTGCTTCTTGAAAATCATGTTTTATAACATCTTCATTATTTATTACAAAAGCATAAAATTCCGGAATGGTTAAATCTACAAATTTTCTGGTGAATAGTTTACTTCTTAAAAACATTCTTTCAAGCATCAATCTAGTTCTATCATATCTCATTCCTATTTTAGTTGAAATTACACCAATTGAATGTCTTAATTCAAATCCATTTTTACTTGTATTTACTTCTGATTCAATTTTTATTCGTTCGGCATTATCAAACTCAACTGAGTTTATCCTTACAATTTTATCTTTTACAATAAAGTTTTCAATAGTATTCTTGAAATTATAACCATTTGCTTCTAATATTGTTTTATTATTTTTTTTATGAGTAGTTAATTTGTACTTATCAATATAATACTGATGTAGGATATTAAAAGTTTGTCTTTCATCAAAACCATCAAAATCACTATCAAACATCACTTTTTTTAAACTGAAGTTTTTATACTCATTTTTTAAAAAAATTACCTTCGTATCATATGCGTTACGACCAAGTTCCTGCATAACTGTTTGTTTATATTTTTCATCAAATGTATATAAATAACAATTATCTAAAAGAATATTATCATAATGTCTTGCTTGTGGCATTCTTCTAATTCTTCCAATAGTTTGTGTTTCAAAATCTTTCTTTAGTTATGATTGGTTCCAATCCTTACACATACTCTCATTTTGGCTCTTTACGCGAATATTATTTCAGACTCAACTTGCTTAATCGAATATATTATGTGAAGGTTGGTTAACACTTTTTGTGACGAGTACTTTAACTCTAAAAGACCTACGTTAACCAATCACTTCAATCATAATAAAAAGAAGTGTAATTTTCAATTACTTTCAGTAATTTACTTATTACACTTTCATAGTACCAAAAAGACCAACTATTGTAATTGGTCAATCTTTATCTTTTTCTTTCGTTTCTTCATAATTTTAATTATTAGTATAGATAATAATATA
>CAYTSB010000012.1:14607-21601 GCA_964440405.1 uncultured Muribaculaceae bacterium | reverse complement strand
TTAATGCTTCAGAAATAGCTATTAATCCAATACTTGTCTATACTGATTCAACTTTTGTTGAAGGCTATGGGCCAAGAACTGTAAAATTATCATATGGCTTAAATGTTATTGATATTAAAGTTAGGAGTGCTAAAGGAACTGTCAGAACTTATACTTTCTTGATAACCAGACCGGATAATAGAAGTAGTGATAATACATTAAGCAGTTTAAGTTTAAGTGCTGGGAATTTAAATCCTAAATTCAACAGTTATACAAATGAATATAAGACAAGTGTTAAAAACAATGTAACTAAAATTACTGTTGGTGCTAAACTAAATAACGGTGGAGCAGAGTTTATTAGTGGATTTGGACCAAGAACTGTTGATTTAAAAGAAGGAAATAATACAGTTTATGTCAAGGTTAAAAGTCAAACCGGTACTCAAAGAGTGTATAAGATTACAATAAAAAGAGCGGCGGCAACTCCTGAAGAAACTCCTTCGGTTGATCAAACTAAAAGTTCTAACAATTATTTAAATAGTTTATATTTAAGTGCTGGAAATTTAACATTTAATAAAACAACTACAGAATATAATATATATGTAACTAATGATATTAAATCAATTTTAATTAAACCAGAAGTTGAAGATAGTAAAGCGACTTATCAGCTAGAGGGACCTTCGGAACTTGCTATTGGAAGCAACTTATATAAAATTACTGTTACTGCTGAAAATGGAAATACTAAAATTTATAATTTAAATGTTATCAGAAAAGAATTGGGGCTTGCCGTAACCAATATTAAAACTCTAAAATCATTGGAAATTGCGGGGCATAAAATTAGTTTTGATCCAGATAATTACTTGTATAAATTGACAATCAAACCTAAAGTAAAAGAATTAGATATTAAAGCAATTGCCAATAATGAAAGATCAGATATTGTTATTGAAGGTAATATGGAACTAACCTCATTCAGTGATATAAAAGTTAAAGTCATTGCTGAAGATGGAAGTTACTCAATTTATGATATAAATATAACTGTAAACAGAACCAATATTCTAAGAGATGCGTTAATTGGGTTCGGATATGTTGTGGTCTTAGGATTGATAGTCTGGGCCGGATATAAAAAAGGGAAAACAATGAGAAGAAGATAAACTCTAGAAATAGAGTTTTTTCTTTGTTAAATTTTTTTTGTGTTAAAAAAAGATTGACAAAGCATATAATATTTATGTATAATTGTCGTTGTATGACTGCTTAGATGCGCAAGGTTGTTGATACGCTAGGACGAGTTGTTAGGGTATCAGGTTATTTGCTGCGGAGCAAGTCTATACTAGATATAGACGAAGGGAGGACATTGGAAATATGTCAAACAATAAAGTTCGAATCAGACTAAAAGCTTATGATCATAGATCTTTAGATCAGGCTGCTGGTAAGATTGTTGAAACTATTAAAAGAACTGGCGGAATGGTATCTGGTCCTGTACCTCTTCCAACTGAAATTAAAAAAATTACAGTTTTGAAGGCGGTACATAAGTACAAAGATTCAAGAGAACAATTTGAAATGCGTACTCATAAAAGATTAATTGATATCAAAGATCCAAGCAAAGAAACAATTGATGCACTTACACATTTAGATTTACCAAGTGGAGTAGACATCGAAATTAAATTATAATGGAGGAAAGAAAAATGAAAGGAATCTTAGGTCGTAAAGTCGGAATGACTGAAGTCTTTACGAAAAACGGAAAATTAATTCCTGTCACAGTGATTGAAGTAACCCCAAATATTGTTACTCAAATTAAAACAACCAATTCAGATGGTTATGATGCTATTCAATTGGGATTTTGTGATAAGAAAGAAAAAAATGCTAGCAAAGCTAGTATCGGTCACGCTAAAAAAGCAAATACAAGTCCTAAGCGCTTCTTAAAAGAAATAAAAAATATGGAAGGCGCTTACAATATTGGAGATGAAATAAACGCTTCTATATTTGCATCAGGAGAAATAGTTGATGTTACCGGAATAAGCAAGGGAAAAGGATTTCAAGGAGTTATTAAACGTCATAATCAATCACGTGGACCAATGGCTCACGGATCAAGATTTCATAGGGCACCTGGTTCAATGGGAACCATGTTACCAATGAGAGTTATGAAAGGCAAAAAACTCCCTGGCCATATGGGTAATGAAACTATTACTATCCAAAATCTAGAGATTATTGAAGTAAATACTAAAGATAACTATATTTTAGTAAGTGGAAATGTTCCAGGAGCTAAAAAATCACTTGTTTATATTAAAAGCGCAGTTAAAAATTCAAGGAAAGCAAATCCTAAAGAGTTAATTTCTTATGAAGAAGAAATAGAAGAGACACCAATTGTTGAAGAAGTTTTATCTAATGAAGAAGAAATAATTAACGAAGAGGTTGTAACTGAAGAAGCAGCCGTAGAGACTGCTGAAGAAGTTACAGAAGATGCTCCTACAGTAGAGGAAAAAGGTGAGTAATATGGCAAAGATAAATGTAGTAAACCTTCAAGGCGAAAAAGTAAAAGATATTACTTTAAATGATTCTATCTGGAACATTGAAGTTAATGAGATTATTTTAAAAAATGCAATCAATTTAGCATTAGCGTCATTAAGACAAGGCACTCATAAAACCAAAACTCGTGCTGAAGTAAGTGGCACCGGCAAAAAACCTTGGAAACAAAAAGGAACAGGCCGCGCTCGCCAAGGATCAAGACGTTCTCCTAACTTTGTTGGTGGAGGAGTTGTCTTTGGAGTTAGCCCTAGAAATTATGGCTATAAAATGAATAAACAAGAAAGAGTAATTGCTATTAAAAGTGCTCTTTCAACAAAATTACAAAATAAAGAATTAGTTGTTATTGATGAAGTAAAACTACCTGATTTGAAAACTAAAGGAATACTTGCTATTTTAAAAAATTTAAAATCTGGAAAAAAAGTTTTATTTGTCACTAAAAATGAAAATGAAAATCTTTATATGGCAACTAGAAATCTAAAAACAATTGGTCAATTAATGGCTACTGATATTAATGTATTAGATATAGTTAATACTAATACATTGGTTATGGATTTAGAAGCTATTAAATACATAGAGGAGGTGCTTAGCTAATGGATATTAATGATATTATAATAGGACCGTTAATAACTGAAAAAGCAAGTTCAATTGCTGGTAGTGGAGTAAACTATGTTTTTAAGGTAAATAAGAAAGCAAATAAATTTGAAATTAAAAATGCTATTGAAAAAGCATTTGGAGTTCATGTAATTAAAATTAATACTTTAATTACTAAGCCAAAAGATAAAAGAGTTGGCAAACATAAAGGAAAGACTAAAACATTTAAGAAAGCTATCATTACTTTAAAAGATGGCGAAAGAATAGATGTTTAGAAGGGACGATAGAATATGCCAGTAAAAATATATAAACCTACTACCAATGCGCGCAGAGGAATGAGTACTTTAGTTAACGCTGAAATTACTACTAAAAATCCCGAAAAAAGTTTATTAGTTCCTAAAAAGAGAACTGGTGGACGTAATAATCAAGGAAAAATGACTGTTAGACATATTGGTGGTGGAGCAAAAAGAAAATATCGTATTATTGATTTTAAAAGAAATAAATTTGGTATTACTGCAAAAGTGGCAACAATTGAATATGATCCAAATCGTAATGCTAATATTGCTTTACTAACTTATAAAGATGGTGAAAAAAGATATATTTTAGCACCAAAAGATTTAAAAGTTGGAATGATTGTTGCTAGTGGGGAAAATGTTGATATTAAGGTTGGGAACGCCTTACCTTTAAAAAACATTCCTGTAGGTACAGTTGTTCATAATATTGAATTAAAGCCATTAAAAGGTGGAGCGTTATGTAGATCAGCCGGAACCAGTGCTCAAATACTTGGAAGAGAAGGCAAATATGTAATGTTGAGACTTCAAAGCGGTGAAATGCGTCAAGTGTTAGAAAGCTGTATGGCAACTGTTGGATCGGTAGGAAATGAAGATGCTGAATTAGTAAAATTAGGAAAAGCCGGTCGTAAGCGCCATATGGGAATTCGTCCTACAAACCGTGGTAGTGTTATGAACCCTAATGATCATCCACACGGTGGTGGAGAAGGTAGATCACCAATTGGTAGAAAAGGGCCTGTTACTCCTTGGGGTAAACCAGCTCTTGGATATAAAACCAGAAAGAATAAAAAGAAATCTGACAAGCTTATTGTGTCAAGAAAGAAACCTAGGAGGTAATTAAAATGGCAAGAAGTTTAAAAAAAGGTCCTTATGTTTTTGAAAGATTACTCAAAAAGATAAGAACATTAAATGAAACAAATAAAAAAGAAGTTGTTAAAACTTGGTCACGTCGTTCTACAATTTATCCTGACTTTATTGGACATACAATAGCTGTTCACAATGGTAAAGAATTTATTCCTGTATATATTACAGAAGAAATGGTTGGACATAAATTAGGCGAATTTGCTTCAACCCGTAAATTCGGTGGCCATTCAGGTCAGAAATAGGAGGTAAATAATGGAAACATATGCAAGACATAAAACAGCCATGATTGCTCCTCGTAAAGCAAGAATGACCATGGATTTAATAAGAGGTAAAAGTGTTATTATAGCTGAAAACATTCTAAACAATACTAATACAAAAGCTAGTAGATTAATCTTAAAGGTATTAAATTCTGCTACTGCTAATGCTACAAATAACCTAGGACTCAAAAAAGAAGACTTAAAAATATCAGAATGTTATATTGATGCGGGTACAGTTTATAAAAGAATTAAATTTGGATCTCGTACCAAAGTTGACAGACGAGATAAAAGAACAAGTCATATTACAGTTAAAGTAAGTGACGGGAAAGTAGGAGATTAGCGAGATGGGACAAAAAGTTAATCCAGTTAGTTATCGTATTGGAATTAATAAAACTTGGGATTCTAAATGGTATGGTGGCAAAAATTTTGCTGATAAATTACATAAAGATTTAAAAATCCGTAAGTTTGTAGCTGAAAATTTAAAAGACGCTGCAGTTGCATCAGTAATTATTGAAAGAAATAAAAAAAGAACTGATATAACTATTAATACCGCTAAACCAGGTGTTATTATTGGCCGTGGTGGCGAAGATATTGATAAACTAAGAAAAAAATTAAATAAATTAGTTGGTGAAGAAATTTATATTTCTATTGTTGAAGTTAAACAACCAGACTTAAGTGCCCAATTGGTAGCAGATAGTATTGCTAATCAGATAGCAAATCGTGCACCATTTCGTTCAGCTCAGAAAAGAGCGATTAGAAATACAATGAAAGCTGGAGCAAAGGGAATTAAAACATCAGTCTCTGGTAGATTAGGTGGTGTAGAAATGGCTCGTACTGAAGGTTATACTGAAGGTACAGTTCCACTACATACTTTAAGAGCAAACATCGATTATGCAACTAGTGAAGCCGATACTACTTATGGCAAAATAGGAGTAAAAGTTTGGATTTATAAAGGAGAAGTACTTAATAACAAAAAAGATAAAGGGGGTAATCTAAATGTTGATGCCAAAAAAGACTAAATACAGAAAACCCCATAGAATTAGTTATGAAGGACATGCTAAGGGAAATACTAAATTAAGTTTTGGTGAATATGGGCTTATGGCTAAAGAAGGGGCATGGATTAATGCTCGTCAAATAGAGGCTGCTCGTATTGCGATGACTAGATTTATGAAACGTGGCGGAAAAGTCTGGATAAATATTTTCCCACATTTAGCTTTAACTAAGAAACCTTTAGAAACCAGACAAGGAAAAGGAAAAGGAAGCGTTGAAGATTGGGTAGCAGTTGTTAAAGAAGGTAAAATAATGTTTGAAATTGCTGAAGTTGATGAAGCAACAGCTCGCGAAGCTTTCAGACTTGCTTCTCACAAACTTTCAGTTAAAACTAAATTCGTCAAAAAAGACGAAAAAGGTGGTGAGTCTAGTGAAGATTAAAGAAATAAGGAAACTTTCTACTGAAGAATTAACTAAAAAAGTTACTGAATCGAAGAAAGAATTATTTGATTTAAGAATGAAACATGCTGTCGGGTCTTTAGATAAACCTTCAACATTAAAAAATCTTCGTAAGACAGTTGCAAGAATGAAAACCATTCTTAAAGAAAGAGAAATAGAAACAGGAAAGGTGGATAAATAATGAAAAAATCAGAATTAATTGGTAAAGTTGTTAGTGCTAAATGTGATAAAACCATCACAGTTTTAGTTGAAACACACCGTCGTCATCCACTTTATAAAAAACGCGTTAAATATTCAAAAAAATATTATGCACATGATGAAAAGAATCAAGCTAAAGAAGGAGATACAGTTAAAATTGCCAGTACTAGACCATTATCTAAAACAAAAAGATATGAACTAGTTAAAGTAATTGAAAAAGCTGTTATCTTGTAGGAGGCGTATTTATGGTTGCACAACAAAGCAGATTAAAGGTTGCCGATAACTCAGGAGCTAGAGAAATAATGGTTATCAGAGTTATGGGTGGTTCTAAAGTTAAAACTGCTAATATTGGAGATTTAGTAATTGGAACTGTAAAAAAAGCAATCCCAAATAGTAATGTTCCAAAAGGAAAAGTTGTAAAAGCAGTTGTTGTAAGAACTGTTTCAGGTGTTAAAAGATCAGATGGCAGTTATATTAAATTTGATGATAATGCTTGTGTTTTGATAAAAGACGATAAGTCTCCAGTCGGCACAAGAGTATTAGGACCGGTTGCTCGTGAACTTCGTGATAGAGATTACATGAAAATCATTTCGCTAGCAAGTGAAGTATTATAGGTGGTATTATGAAAATAAAAGTCGGCGATAAAGTTAAAATTTTAGCAGGAAAAGATAAAGGAAAAGAAGGTAAAATAATTAAAACTTTTAAAAAAGAAAATAGAGTTTTAGTTGAAGGTGTTAATATTATTAAGAAACATCAAAAACCTAATAATCAAAATGAAAGTGGAGGAATCTTAGAAAGAGAAAATCCAATTCATGTATCAAATGTTAAATTAGTTAAAATAGAAAC
>CAYTSB010000012.1:0-14507 GCA_964440405.1 uncultured Muribaculaceae bacterium | reverse complement strand
AGAAACCAAAAAATCAGAAAATAAAACTACCAAAAAAGAAAAGAAAGCTAACTAGGGGTGAAAAATATGAATAATTTTAAAAAATTATATAACGAAAAAATCGTTAAAGAATTAAATGAGAAATTCCATTATGAATCTATAATGGAAGTACCTAAGTTAGAAAAAATAGTAGTCAATATGGGTGTTGGTGAAGGAGCGCAAGATGCTAAATTCATTGAAGCAGCTGTTAATGACCTAGCTATTATTACTGGACAAAAACCAGTTGTTACAAAAGCAAAAAAATCAATTGCTGGATTCCACTTAAGAGAAGGTGCTAATATCGGTGCTAAAGTTACTCTTCGTGGTGAGTCTATGTATGTTTTTTTAGAAAAGTTAATTAAAGTAGGAATACCTCGTGTTAGAGACTTTAGAGGATTAAATCCTCGTAGTTATGATGGCAAAGGTAATTACACTTTAGGAATTAAAGAGCAACTTATTTTTCCAGAAATTGATTATGATAATGTATTAAAAATAAGAGGGATGGATATCGTATTTGTTACTACAGCTAAGAGTAATGAAGAGGCACACGCTTTATTAAGTGCATTCGGTATGCCATTTAGAAAGTAGACGGTGAGAATATGGCAAAAACAAGTTTGGTTGTAAAATCACATCGTAAACCTAAATTTAGTACTCGTGCTTATACCCGTTGTGAAAGATGTGGCAGACCACACGGAGTATTAAGAAAATATAAATTATGTCGTATTTGTTTTAGGGAATTAGCTAGCCAGGGAAAAATACCTGGAGTAACTAAATCAAGCTGGTAAGAAGGAGGAGTTAAAATGGTAAATGATTATATTGCAGATATGTTAACCAGAATTCGTAATGCAAACATTATGAAATATAAAGAAGTAACAGTATTAGGTTCAAAAATGACCTTAGGAATTGCAGATATTTTAAAAAGAGAAGGTTACATAATAGATTATAAATATGAAAAGAATTCAAATGGAGATATGCTTGTTTTAACTTTGAAATATGGTGAGAAGAAAGAAAAAGTCATTAATGGTTTAAAGAGAATTAGTAAACCAGGACTAAGAGTTTATGCTAAAGCTGATGAACTTCCTCATGTTCTTAATGATTTAGGAATAGCTATTATTTCAACTTCAGAAGGTTTATTGACAAACAAAGAAGCAAGAGCCAAAGGCTTAGGGGGAGAAGTACTTGCCTATATTTGGTAAGGAAAAACTATCATGAGTAGAATTGGTAAAAGAGAATTAATTATTCCTGAAGGAGTAGCTGTTAATATTGAAAATAATGTTGTTACAGTTAAAGGACCCAAAGGAGAATTAAAACTAAATTATGATAAAAGAATTAATGTTAAAGAAGTAGATGGAAAAATTCTTACTGAAAGAAAAAGTGAAATTAAGCATGAAAAACAACTTCATGGCACAACCAATGCTTTAATTAACAATATGCTTATTGGTGTAACTAAAGGTTATGCTAAAAATTTAGAAGCAGTTGGTGTTGGCTATAAATTTAATGTTCAAGGTAATAAAATTGTTGTCAATGCAGGATTTTCTCATCCAGTTGAAGTAAAAATACCAAATGATATTAAAGTAGAACAAATTAGTAATACTGAAATAGCACTAAGTGGTATTGATAAACAAGAATTAATGGAATTTGCGGCTAATATTCGTAAAATAAGAAAACCAGAACCATATAAAGGTAAAGGAATTCGTTATAAAGGCGAATATGTAAGACGTAAAGAAGGAAAGAAAGCGGCATAGGGAGGGTAAGTTATGATAAAAAAAGAGTCAAGAAATGTTGCACGTCTAAGAAGACATGTTCGTATTAGAGAAAAAATATCTGGAACTAAAGAAATACCAAGATTAAATGTATTTAGATCTAACTCTCATATTTTCGCTCAAATAATTGATGATGAAAAGAAGGAAACATTAATATCTTCTTCATCAGCTCAATTAAAATTAAAAAACGGATCAACAAGCGCTGGTGCTACTGAAGTTGGAAAAGATATCGCTAAAAAATGTTTAGCAAAAAAAATAAAGAAAGTGACCTTTGACCGTGGTGGATATTTATATCATGGCCGTGTTAAAGCTTTAGCTGAAGCAGCACGCGAAGCAGGGTTAGAATTCTAGGAGGAAAATATGATGAAACAAGAAACCGATTCTAAAAAGAAGTTATTAGAAGACAAAGTCATTAGTATTAGTCGTGTTACTAAAGTTACTAAAGGCGGAAGGCATTTTAGATTTTCTGCTACAGTCGTAGTTGGAAACAAAAAAGGTTTAGTTGGAATTGGAACTGGTAAATCTAACGAGGTACCAGAAGCAATTAATAAAGCTTTACAAACAGCTAATAAAAATGTTTGTAAGATATCATTAGTTGATAATAGAACTATTCCTCATGAAGCCATAGGTAAATGTGGCCGTTCAGAAGTTTTATTAAAACCTGCTAAAGAAGGTCGTGGGATTGTTGCTGGTGGTGCAGCAAGAGCTGTTTTAGAACTTGCTGGAATCAAGGATATTGTCTCTAAATCATTAGGATCAAATACTAAAGTTAATGTTGCTAAAGCAACTTTAGAAGCATTAAAAGCACAAAGAAGCAAAAGTAAAATTGCGGCTTTGCGTGGTAAAGAGGAAGGAGATTTATAATGAAGTTACATGAATTAAATGCATCTCCAGTTAAAAAAGCTCGTAAGAGAGTTGGTCGTGGTCCAGGAAGCGGCATGGGTAAAACCTCAACTAGAGGAGAAAAAGGTCAATGGGCTAGAAGCGGCGGTGGAGTTCCAGCTTGGTTTCAAGGTGGTCAATCTCCTTTATATCGTCGTCTTCCTAAAAGAGGATTTAATAATGCTAGATTTACAACTAAATATCAAGTAATTAATTTAAGTGACTTAAATAAATTTAATGATGGTGATGTTGTAACTCCGGAACTATTAAAAGAGATGGGTATTATTAAAAAACCTTTGGCAGGAATCAAAGTATTAGCTTATGGTGAATTAACTAAAAAAATTACAATTAAGGCTCATAGATTTTCATCAAGTGCAGTTACTAAAATAGAGAGCGCCGGTGGAAAAGTTGAGGTGATTTAGATGTTTGCTAGTTTTAAGCAAATATTTTCTCCTGTCAACAAAGATCTTCGTCAAAGAATTTTATTTACTTTAATGGCATTATTAATCTTTTGTGTAGGAACTAATATAACTGTCCCTGGAGCAAAAGCAATTACTCAGGAACTAGGCTTTCTAGAGTTATTAAACTTAATGGCCGGAGGCGGATTAAAGAATTTTTCAATCTTTGCTTTAGGAGTTTCGCCTTATATTACCGCATCAATTATTACACAATTATTACAAACTGATATTATTCCTTATTTTAAAAATTTAAAAGAGGAAGGTTATGCTGGTAAACAAAAAATCAATAAAATAACCAGATATTTAGGAATTATCTTTGCTTTTGGTCAAGGATATGTATTTTCCATAGCATTTTTAGGTACTTCATCATCTTTGCTAATTTTAAAAACAACAATTATTTTAACGGCAGGTACTGCATTTCTTCTCTGGCTAGGTGATCAAATCACTGTTAAGGGAATTGGAAACGGGACATCTTTACTCATTATGGCAGGTATTATTCAAACTATGCCAACAATGTTTATTACTGCGTTTAATGGTTTAGTACCAACTGATGGAACTGGTAACTTATATCTTGGAATAGCTTTGTTTGGTTTATTCGTAGTTGTTTATTTAGCAATTATTGTGGGAGTTATCTTTATTCAGGAAGCTGAAAGAAGAATTCCAGTTCAATATTCTAATCGTACTAATAGTGCTTATGGAGCTAGACAAAACTATTTACCAATCAAAATTAATGCTACAGGAGTTATTCCGGTCATCTTTGCTTCAACTTTAATATCAATTCCGGTTACCTTAGAAAAATTTATTGGTAAAGCAGGATTTACTAAATTTGTAACTAACTATATGGATTATACAACCCCAGTCGGATTTATTATTTATGTTTTATTAATTTTCTTATTTGGATATTTCTGGGTATTCATTGCAATGAATCCTGATGAAATGAGTAAGAATTTAAATAAAAGTGGTGGCTATATTCCAGGAATCAGACCAGGAACTGAAACTAGTAACTTTATTAGAAATGTTTTATCAAAGTTAACTTTAGTTGGAACTGTTTTTTTGATTATTATTGCATCTCTACCAATTATCTTTTCTAAAATATCTGATTTGGGATCAGCAGTAACTGTTGGTGGAACTGGACTTTTAATCGTAGTTGGAGTGGCAATAGAAACTTATAGGCAATTAGAAAGCAGTCTAGTCAGCAGAAGTTATAAAAGGAGACCAAAAAAAATATGAAAAACATAATATTTTATGGAGCACCAGGTGCTGGCAAAGGCACTCAATGCGAACTCTTAATTAATGAGTATGGATATAAGCAAATTTCAACTGGTGAGTTATTTAGAAATCTTGATGATAGTAATCCTTTAGCCAGACAAATTAAAGAAACTATTGCTAAAGGGATTCTAATTGATGATGAAACAACCGCAGCCTTAGTTAAGCAAGAAATTGAAAAACATGAAGGCAATCCAATCATTTTAGATGGTTTCCCTAGAACTTTGAATCAAGCACAAATGCTAGATAATTTCTTTAGTAATTATATTGTAATTAATATTGATATTGATAAGCGACTTGCATTAGAAAGAGCTTTAGGAAGAATTTCTTGTAGTAAGTGCGGTAGAATTTATAATAAATACTCTAAAGAGATGAAACCTCAAAAAGACAATATCTGCGATGATTGTAATGTATCATTAATAGGTAGAGATGATGATAATGAAGACTCATTTAATAAAAGATTTAATACCTATCTAGATAATGTTAAAGGTATTCTGGAATTTTATCAAAGCAAGGATGTTTTATTTACGGTTGAAGCTAATGAATCAAAATATGTAACATTTGACAAGGTAAAAAAAATATTAGGTGAATAAGTGGTAACAATTAAAAATGCTGGCGATATTGAAAAAATGCGTATTGCTGGAAAAATTAATTATCAAACCCATAGATATTTAGAAGCCAATATTAAAGCTAATATTACTACTAAATATTTAAATGATATAGCAGATAAGTTCATAAGAGAAAAAGGTGGAATTCCATCATTTCTAAATTATAATGGCTTTCCGGCTTCTATCTGTATATCAATAAATGAGGAAGTTGTTCATGGCATTCCTAGTAAAAGAAAACTTAAAAACGGTGATATTGTATCAATAGATATCGGTGTCATTTACGAAGGGATGCATAGTGATTCAGCTTGGACATATAAAGTTGGTTCAGTTGTAAAAGAAGTTGATGCTCTTTTAAAGCATACTGAAGAAGCCTTATATGAGGGATTAAATGAGATCAAAGCAGGAGTTCATCTTAGTGATATTAGTCATAAGATTGAAACTATTGCTAATAAGTATCATTTAGGTGTAGTGCGGGAATTAGTTGGTCATGGTGTAGGATACAAACTACATGAAGACCCAGATATTCCTAATTATGGTGAAAAAGGGAAGGGGTTAATCTTAAAAGAAGGAATGACCCTGGCAATTGAACCAATGCTAAATTTAGGAACCAGAAAAGTGTTGATGGAAGAAGATGACTGGACAATAGTAACAGCAGATAATAAACCTTCGGCTCACTATGAACACACAGTTTTGGTTACTAAAGATGGCTATGAAATTTTAACGAAAGAGTGATTAAAGTTTGGCAAAAAAAGAAGAAAAAATCGAAATTAATGGCAAGGTATTAGATGTTATACCTGGCGGCAAGTATAAAGTTGAACTAGAAAATGGTTACATGATAGAAGCTCATGTTTCTGGTAAAATACGAATGAATATGATTCGTATCTTACCAGGTGATGTTGTAACTATTGAACTATCACCATATGACTTAACACATGGGCGAATAATATATAGAAAGTAATGGAGGGAATTTTATGAAAGTAAGACCATCAGTGAAAAAAATTTGTGCAAAATGCAAAATTATTAAAAGAAAAGGGAAAGTTATGGTAATTTGTGAAAATCCAAAACACAAACAAGTCCAAGGTTAGGAGGTAAATATGGCAAGATTTAAAAACATTGAAATTCCAAATGCAAAAAAGATTAGTATTGCGCTTACTTATATTTATGGTATTGGTAGGAATTTAGGAGTAACAATTTGTACAAACGCAAAAGTTGATCCTGATAAAAAAACGAAAGATTTAACTAATGATGAAATAAATGCAATCAGAGCAGAAATTGATAATCATATAGTTGAAGGAGATCTTCGTCGTGAAGTTCAATTGAGTATTAAAAACAAAATGGAAATAAATAGTTATCAAGGCATAAGACATAAAAAAGGTTTACCAGTTCGTGGTCAAAAAACCAGTCGTAATGCTCGTACAAGAAAAGGTAGAGGAAAAGTAGTAGCTAATAAAAAGAAAGTTGCTAAATAGAAGGTAGGGGAAAAAATATGGCTTATAATAGAAGAAAAAGAAAAGTTAAGAAAAGTATTCCAGAGGGTGTTGCACACATTCATTCAAATTTCAATAATACTTTAGTAACAATTACTGATAAAACAGGCAATGTTATTAGTTGGGCATCATCCGGAACAATTGGTTATAAAGGATCAAAGAAGAAAACTCCTTTTGCTGCAGGACTTGCTTCAGAGAAGGCAGCTGTTGCAGCAATTGAACAAGGAGTAAAAAAAGTAGAAGTCTATGTTAAAGGACTTGGATCAGGTAGAGAAAATGCTATCAGATCTTTACAAACTGCTGGCTTAGAAATAACCGCTATTAATGATGTAACACCAGTTCCACATAATGGCTGTCGTCCACCTAAGAGACCAAGAAATTAGAAAGTAGGAAAAATATGATAAAATTTGAGAAACCAGAATATAAAATAGCTGAGTATATTGAAAATAATCATTATGGAAAATTTGTTCTTGAACCATTAGAAAGAGGATTTGCTATTACTTTAGGTAATGCTTTAAGAAGAATAATGCTATCTAGTTTACCAGGAAGTGCAATTACATCTGTTAAAATAGATGGTGTATTACATGAATTTCAAAAAATAGATGGTGTTTTAGAAGATGTAACAAGCATTGTGTTGGCATTAAAAAGTATTGTTATTAAAAACTATTCTAATGAGCCAAAAAAGCTTAGATTAACTGCTACTAAAGAGGGACCGATATTAGCTGGTGATATTGATAAAGATGCTGATATTGAAATTATTAATCCGGATTTAGTTATTGCTAATTTAGTTAAAGGTGGATCATTATCAATGGAAATGACTGTTAATAATGGCCGTGGTTATGTTGATGCTAAAGAAAATCAAAAGGAATTAGGAGAAACCAAAGTTGGTGTTATTGCGATTGATGCTTTATATTCACCTATTGAAAGAGTAGAATATGATTGGGAAAATGCCCGTGTTGGCCAAAATGAAAACTATGATAAATTAGTTATGAATGTTTATACTAACGGTTCAATTAGTCCTGAAGAAGCAATGGCTTTATCTGCTAGAATTTTAATTGAACATTTAAATATTATAACTGATATTAATGGCATTAGTAATCAAGGCGATATAATGACTGAAAAAACTGTGGACAATATTACCAAAACATTAGAAACACCTATTGAAGAAATAGAATTTACAGTTAGAGCTTATAACTGCCTAAAAAGAGCGGGTATTCATACTATACAAGATTTGGTATCTAAAAAAGAAGTAGAAGTAATGAAGATTCGCAACTTAGGTAAGAAATCATTAAAAGAAGTAATAGATAGGGTCCATGAAATAGGATTAGAATTTAAGGATTAAGGAGGAATAATATGTATCGTAAACTAGGAAGAGAAACAAGAATTAGAAGAAGTATTTTAGCCTCTTTAACTAAAAATGTTATTAATTATGGTTATGTAGTTACTACTGAAGCAAGAGCAAAAGAAGTAAGAAAATTTGTTGATAAAATGATTTCTTACGGCAAAGATGGATCATTAGTAGCTAGAAGAAAAGCTTTAGCTTTCTTACATAATGATAAAGATACAGTTAAAAAACTTTTTGACGAAGTAGCTGTTAGTTACAAAGAACGTAATGGTGGCTATACCAGAATCATTAAAATTAAAGAAAGAATCGGCGACGACGCTTTATCTGTCAGATTAGAACTAGTTAAATAAACTGGTTTTTTTCTTTGGAGAAAAATAATAACAATAATTGCATGTCTTTGTTTTCTTAATTATATTTACTTTTTAAGGCAATTTATGTTAAAATAATTATGACAATAGAAGGAGTGTTGATTATGACTGTAACAACAAAAAGTAAAATAGATAATTTAGTATCACTTGCTAATAATCCTTTTTTAATCGAAGAGAACAAAAGAAGATTAACAGTTGCACAAACAACTTTAGAAGCAAAAAAACAAGCCTTAGAAGAATTAAAAATGCAAACTGATATATCATATATAGATCAAAACATTGTAGAAATGGCTGAAGGAGTAATGAAAGCTAATGAAAGCGAAACTAACGCTATCACTAGTCTTGTTGTAGTTAGAAAAGAAGAATTAAATGCCAATAACTTGTTAGAAGAATCATATCGTAAAAGCATTATGATTTTATTAGATAAAATTGATGCTTATGAAAGAAAAATCAATGAGTTAGAAATTGAGCAAGATAAAAAGCTGCCCAAAGAAAGTTTGGAAGTTTTAACTAATACTATAGGAATGTATAATGATGAATTAATTAGATTAAACTTGGAATTAGCTGATTTAAAAGCTAAATTAACGTTATTAATTATAGCTACTATTGAAATTAAAATTAATCTAAGTAAGTTAGAATTAAGATTGAAAGGATTAGAACAGAAAGAAGCTTTAGAAGAAACTGATAGTTTAAATGATTATGCCTCTAAAGCTATCAGTGAAAGTAGATTATTGGCATTAGAAACGGAAATTAAATCTTTAGAAGAACAAATAGCGTTCTATTCACTTGACCCTGTAATTTTAGCTGAAGAAATAAAAGCAATGCTTGATAAGGAAGAAACTGATGATTTAATTAGTAAAATCAATACTCTTACTAAGTGTGCCAATGCTTTTAGTGAAATGTCTGCATATCCTGAGTATAGCGTTAGAAGGATTGCCGAAGAGACAACTGGTGAATTAGAAAATAAAATAAAATTTAGTAGTGAATCTTTAGTACAATATCAATTTGCTAATGCTCAAAAAAATGCTGATGTCATCTCTTTAGCGGCATTAATTACTGGCTATAAAGTGTCAATTTGTAATTTAGAAAGAATAACTGAAGAAATTAACAGTGAACTAGCCAATGCTGATATCGAGAGAAAAAAATACTTAAAAAGTGTAAAAAATGCAATTGAATCTAGCCTAAAAACTATTAATAGTTTAATTTTAAAAAAAGAAATAGAATTAGGGGATATTGTTAGTTATCTAAGTGAAATAAGGCTTGCTCAAACTGCATCACAAATAAACATAAATAATATAAATGAAAGAATTATTTTAAAAGAAAGTAAAGAGCCCAAAGCTAAAACTTATGAATCTAGACTTACTCAAATAGAAATGTCTTTAGCAATCGGTGATAGTCGCATAACTCCACAGGAAATTGAATCAGAATTAATAAATGAAATTAATGGAGAATTAAATGATTTAAGTAGACTGAATATAAATGGAGAAGTTTATGATATTAAGCCAAAAGCATTAGAATCAAACGAGATGGTTGAAAAACTTTTGGAAGATACTATTGTTTCTCAACCGGAAGAATTACACCAAGAAAAGTCAGTAGTGGAAAATGTTGTTGCTGAAGAACCAAATGAATTTGAGATTATTCCTCAAGAGATTGAGTATAATGATGAAAAACCTACTCTAGAATTACTTGGCGGAGCGAAATTAGTTACAATAAATGAACCGAATTGTGAAGAAGTAAATATCGAAGATATTTTAAAAGAGCAGAAAAAAGAATCTTCTAAGGTAAAAGGCATCAGACCTGTTAGTATAACAAATAGAGTAGGATTATATAAAGGTATTAAAGAAAGATATAAGCCAAGGGTTTTATCTTTAGAAAGGGCAGCGTAATGAAATTAGAAATAGATAGCATTATAACATTAAATGATAATAAAAAATATATTATAATTAGTGAGACCAATTATGAGGGGAATAGATATTTTGCTTTAGCTGGAGTCTTAGAAGATGAATCTAATATTAACAACGAATATTTAATAGCTAAAGAAATGATTGAAGACGGCGATACTTATATTGAAGATGTTACTGATCAAAATTTAATTGATATATTAGTTCCGATTTTAATAAAGGAGGAAGATTAAGATGGAGTTAAAAGGAAGTAAAACTGAAAAAAATTTAATGGCAGCTTTTGCTGGAGAAAGTGAAGCAAGAAATAAATATAACTATTATGCATCAAAAGCAAAAAAAGATGGTTATGAGCAAATTGCAGCTATCTTTGAAGAAACAGCTAATAATGAGAAGGAACACGCTAAATTATGGTTTAAAGCATTAAAAGGTGGAGAAATTCCTGATACATTAATTAATTTAGAAGATGCTGCTAGTGGTGAAAACTACGAGTGGACCGAAATGTATAAAGAGTTTTCTGAAACAGCAAAAGAAGAAGGCTTTGATGATCTTGCAAAATTATTTTCAATGGTTGCTGAAATAGAAAAAACCCACGAGGAAAGATATTTGAAATTAGTAGATAATATTAATAATCACTTGGTATTTAAGAAAAATGATAATGAAACAGTTTGGATATGTCGTAATTGTGGCCATATATATATTGGAAAAGATGCTTTGAAATTATGTCCAGTATGTAAACACCCAGAAAGTTTTATGGAAGTAAAAGCAACAAATTATTAGTTGCTTTTTATTTTTGGTATTACGCTCTTGTAATTAAATTTTAATTATGGTAAAATATAAATGTAAACAAAGAAAATATCTAAGTAGTTAAAATATTCTAATTTAGAGAAAAAGTATAACTGGTGAAAATACTTTTAGATAAATATTTTAATGAAATTCAATATTGGAGTTTAAACGGCTATAGAACGATATATCTAATAAAGAGCTAGGAAAATCCTTGAACTTGGGTGGTACCGCGGGTAATCTCGTCCCATTTGTAGGATTTTTTTTAATGGAGGAATAAGAATGAAAGAAAAATTAAAAACTTTAGTTGAAAAATTTATTGTGGAAGTAAAATCGGTTGATAGAGAAGCGGATTTAATGAATGTTAAATCCAAATATTTAGGAAAAAATAGTGACCTTGTAGAAGCTTTATCTAAATTAAGAGAAATGCCTATTGAAGATAAAAAAACTTTTGGCGTTTTATTAAATAATATTAAAAAAGATATGGAAGAGAAAATTGATCGAAGACTAGAAGAAATAAATAACAAAAATATTGATTTTGATGAGACTTTACCGATAAACGAGGATTTTGGTTCTTTGCATCCGGTTACAATTGTTAGTAAAGAAGTGACTGATATTCTAAAAAAAATGAATTTTACTATTGTTTCGGGACCAGAAATGGAAAATGATTATTATAACTTTGAAGCTTTAAATATTCCTAAAAATCATCCGGCAAGAGATATGCACGATACTTATTACTTAGATAATGAAATGCTTCTTAGAACTCATACTTCAACTAATCAAGTAAGAGCGATGGAGACTTATGGAGCACCTTTAAAAATATGCGCTCCAGGGAAATGTTTTAGAAATGAAGATGTAGATGCTTCTCATGAAACCACTTTCTTCCAGTTAGAAGGAATGGTTATTGATGAGAATGTCTCAATCGGGAATTTAATCTATGTTATGGAAAGCCTGCTTCAGAATGTTTTTAAGCAGGATGTTAAAGTAAGATTAAGACCGGGATACTTTCCGTTTACTGAGCCGGGATTTGAACTTGATTGCACCTGCCTTATTTGTAACGGTGAAGGCTGTCCAACATGTAAAAATAGTGGCTGGGTTGAATTGTGTCCTTGTGGAATGATTCACCCTAAAGTATTAGAGATGAGTAATATTGATTCAAAAAAATATAATGGCTTTGCATTTGGCTTAGGCCTCACGCGATTAGCAATGATGAGATACAAAATCAGTGATATTAGAACAATGAATTCTGGTGATTTAAGAAAGCTTTCACCATTTAATATAGAATAGAGGTATGTATGAAAATATCATGTAATTTATTAAAAAAACATATTAAAAAAAGTGATTCTATTGATTTTCTCAAAATTTGGGATATATTTACAATTAGAACTGCTGAAGTAGAAAGAATAGAACTAAAAGGCGAAGATTTAAAAGATGTAGTAGTAGGGGAAATTCTAGAATGTGAAAATCATCCCACTAAAGATAATTATCATATTTTAAAAGTTGATAATGGTCAAAAAATAGTTGATATTCTATGCGGTGCTCCTAATGTTAGAAAAGGTTTAAAAGTTGCAATTGTTAAACCTGGCGGAATGGTATCAGGATTTACTATCGAACCTAAGAAGATAGCAGGAGTATTATCAGAAGGAATGCTTTGTAGTGAAAAGGAATTAGGTATTGGTGATAATCATGACGAAATTTTAGAATTAGAAGAAAATCTAATTGTTGGTAAAGACATTTGTGAATATCTTCCGATTAAGGATATTGTTGTTGAAATTGATAACAAGTCTTTAACTCACCGCCCAGATTTATGGGGACATTATGGTATAGCTAGAGAAATAGCGGCTATTACTAATTGCGAACTATTACCTTTATCATTATTCGAAGAAGCAAGTGGTAAAGAGAAATTAGATATTACTATTAAAGATTCTAAACTATGTTTAAGATATATTGGAATTAAGATAGAAAATATTGCTAATAATAAAACTCCGATTGAAATGAAAACTATTCTTCACTATGCTGGCATGCGAAGTATTTCTCTATTAGTTGATTTAACCAATTATGTTATGATTGAACTGGGACAGCCGATGCATGCGTTTGATGCTCGTAAAGTAAAAAGTATTGAAATTGGACTTGCCAATAATAACGATAGATTTATAACTTTAGATGGCAAAGAAAGAATATTAACTGATAAAGATTTAATGATTAAGAAAAACGATGAGTATTTTGGTATTGCTGGAGTAATGGGTGGACTTGACAGCGAGATTTTACCCGATACATCTACTATTATTTTAGAAAGTGCTAATTTTGAGGCTTTTACAATTAGAAAAACAGCTATTCGTTTGGGATTAAGAACTGAAGCCAGTTCAAGATATGAAAAAACTTTAGATCCTAATTTGGCAGAGCTCGCAGCTAAAAGATTTATTTATTTATTAAAAGAAATTGATTCTGACATAGTAATTGCTTCTAAGTTAACTGATATATATCCTGATAAAAAGTCGGAATTAAAAATCAAATTAACTAAAACGAAATTAAATAAAAATATTAACAATAACTTAAGTGATCAGGAAATAATTTCTATTTTAACTAATCTGGGCTTCGATGTAAAAAACTTGAAAGAGTATTTTGAAGTCAAAGTTCCAACTTGGCGTAGTAGTAAAGATGTAACTATTGAAGAAGATTTAATTGAAGAAATAGCCAGAATGTATGGTTATGAAAATTTCAATAAAGAACCAATGAACTTAAAAATGGATTTTACAGAAAACAAAACCACTTATGAAGAATATTATAACTTAAAAAGATATCTAGCAACTAAATATAATATGCATGAAGTTCATAGTTATTTGTGGTATAAAACAAGTTTTTTAAATAAAATCGGGATAGTTAAAGATAATGTTAGGTTATTTGGTAAAAACGAAGATAATGTTTTAAGAGATGATATGGGTTTATCTTTAATTGAAATTGCTACTAATAACTTGAAAAATTATGAAGATGTTAAAGTGTTTGAATTAGGCACAATTATAAAAAATAATACAAATTGTGAAAGGCTAACTTTTGTTATAGGTTCATCAGCTGAAACAATAATTAATGATTATGAATTAGGTAAAAAAGTTATTTCTAATTTAATTTTAACTTTTAAAAATTTAAAAGTCGAATTCAAAATAACTGAGGAGATTGCAGACTACTATAAAAAAGGTATGGCTGCTGTTGTTAATGATAAAATAATTGGTGCTATTAAAATATTAGACAATGTTTATACATCTAAACTAATTAAGAAAAAGATTTTAATTGTTGGTGAAATTTATTTAGAAGACTTTAACAGACTTGATAAAATCATTAATTTATATGAAGAAGTAAGTAGATTTCCAATGGTTGCTCTAGACTACACAATTATTGATACCTTAGGATGTAAATATATGATGCTAAAAGATATTGTTGACGGGTTTAAATCACCTTTAATTAACAATTATAAATTTATCGATAAATATGTTGCCGCTAACGAATCAAGATATACTATCAGATTTAATTTGGTATCTTATGATAAGACTTTAGAAGAAGCAGAAATAAATGATTTTAAGGAACAATTTATTAAATATATTGAAGACAACAAACTTAAAATAGTTCAATAAAATAT
>CAYTSB010000011.1:0-21624 GCA_964440405.1 uncultured Muribaculaceae bacterium | reverse complement strand
TCTATCAAACCAACTATAAATTTTAATTGATGTATTTAATCATAACTCTGATAAATTTAATTATCAAATAATTGTTCTATATTATAAAACATGTTATAATTTTGATAGGTGATAGTGTGTTTAGTTATATAAAAGGAATAGTTACTGATATTGAATCTAATTATGTAACTATTGAAAATAATGGGATAGGTTATTTAATATATGTTGCGAATCCCTATAGTTTTAATCTAGATGAAGAAACAATTATTTATCTATATTCTCATGTTAGAGAAGATGAATATTCTTTATATGGTTTTAAAACTATTGATGAAAAATCTTTGTTTTTAAAATTAATAAATGTTAAGGGAATTGGGCCGAAGATGGCTTTACCAATTATTGCTACTGGGAGTATTAATGGTATTTATGATGCAATTGAAAGAGAAAATATTTTATATTTAACTAAATTTCCTAAAATTGGGGAGAAGGTTGCTCGTCAAATTATATTGGATTTAAAAGGTAAATTAAGTAAAACTTTAACTAAATCTACTGCTGATACTGAAGAATTAGTTAAGGTTTTGGAAAACTTGGGTTATAAATTTAATGATATTAAAAAAGTAATACCTAATATAGATACTAATTTAAAAATAGAAGATCAAGTTAAGGAAGCATTAAAATTATTTCTTAAATAGGAGGGTTAATGGAAAGAATTGTTACCAAAGAATGTTTGGAAAATGATATTGATTTATCTCTAAGACCAAAATATTTAAATGAATATATTGGTCAGAAAGAAGTTAAAGAAAATATTGATGTTTTTATTAAGGCAAGTAAGATTAGAAAAGAAGCTTTAGATCATGTTTTATTATATGGCCCTCCAGGTCTTGGTAAAACCACTTTGGCTCATATTATTGCTAATGAACTTCATAGTAATATTAAAACTACCAGTGGTCCTGCTATTGAAAAAACTGGTGATTTGGCTGCTATTTTATCGACTTTGGAACCGGGCGATGTTTTATTTATTGATGAAATTCATCGAATGCCTAAATTTATAGAAGAAATTTTATATCCGGCGATGGAAGACTTTGAACTTGATATCATAATTGGCAACGAAACAGGTACTAAAAGTATTAAAATAGATTTACCACCATTTACTCTAATTGGAGCCACTACTAGAGCTGGAGATATTTCTAGTCCATTAAGAGATCGTTTTGGAATAGTTGCTAAACTTAATTATTATACAATTCCTGAATTAACCGCCATTATCAAAAGAACAAGTAAAGTATTAAATTGTCCAATTGAAGAATTATCAGCTAAAGACTTAGCTAAAAGATGTCGTAAAACACCAAGAATTGCTAATCGCTTATTTAAAAGAATTAGTGACTTTGCTTTAGTAGAAGGTGAAGAAATTATTACTAAAACTGTATTAACTAAAGCTTTAAAAAGACTTAATGTTGATGAAGATGGTTTAGATCAAATTGATATTGAATACCTGGAATCATTAATTAATAAATTTGGTGGCGGTCCGGTCGGTGTTGAAACAATGGCCACATCAATTGGAGAGGAAGTTACTACTATTGAAGATGTGGTAGAACCATTTTTATTACAAGAAGGATATATTAAAAGAACTCAAAGGGGAAGAGTGGCTACAGATAAAGCTTATAATCATTTAAAATTAAATAAACAGGGAAGTTTATTTTAGGGGGAAATTATGGAAATAAAATTATTAGGTATAAACAATAAAGAATATATTGAAAGTCAAATTCAAATCCTGGCAGCAGCTGGTAAATTATCAAGATTTAAAGGTAATGTAACTGAGGTTTTAGAAACTTGTACTGATTACGATAAAAACATTAATTTTATTAAAAGAGTAGTTGGAATGGGTCATGAATCAATTACTGATCATGATTATTTGTTGTTTTCTTTAGTTGATGTCAGTCCGATTGTTGAACAAACAATTATTGAAGAAAGATTATGCTCTTTTACCATTAAATCTAGAAGAGAAGTTGATTTTAGTAATGTTGGTTATCGTCAGCAAACATTCAAAGACAAATCTGGTAATCTGGTACTCAATCAAGAGTATTATCAGGACAAATATAATCGTCATATGCAATTTCTATTTACTTGGTATGGTAAATTATTAGAAATGGGCATTTCTAAAGAAGATGCTAGATTTATTCTGCCATATTCTTATTATAGTAATATTATTATGGGTATCGATGCTCATATTTATAAAAATTTAATTATTAGATTTACCAAGGGTAAGGAAAGCAGGATTGATGAACTAAGAGAATTTGGTGAAGAATTATTAAGAATAGCAAAAGTAAGAACTCCTTATTTATTAGATTTAATTGATAAAGCTGAGCCAAGTAATCAGGTTGAAGATTTAATTAATAGTAAAATAACTGATTATAGTTATGGAATAATTCCTAAAGTAAACTTATTATCTAATACTCCTGATGTTGATCAAACGATATTTACTAGTTATTTAATGCAAAAATATCAATATAGTTATGAACAAGCATTGGCAGTTTATCATTACATAATTAGAAAAAATCCTGGTATTGAAGAAATCTGGATGAGAGAAATTAATAATGCTGAAGATAAAGAATGCCTAACATCAGTTAATTTTAGATTTCAGATACCTGTTTCTTTAGCAGTTTTAACTCATCTAAGCCGTCATCGTACTCATCACTTCCTAGTACCAGACTTTGTTCCAGTTCATAATTTAACAGATTATAAAACACCAGCCAGTATTAAAAATACTTGCCTGGAAGAGTATAATGAAATATTTAGAAAAAATGAAGAATTATATCAGGAGTTTAAAGTCGCTGGGATTAGAGATGAAGATTTAATTTACTTTCATCTAAGTGGCACTATGGTTAATGTCGTTACTAATATGAATGGTAAAGATGTCGAATGGATCTTACATTTAAGAGAATGTACCAAGGCTCAAAGGGAAATTAGAGAAATAGCTCATCAAATTCATCAAGAAATTACTAAAACAGCTCAATATTTTCCTTTAATCTTAGGTCCAACCTGTGTAACTAAAGGATATTGTCCTGAGGGTAAAGAGTCCTGTGGACGAATTCTAAAATTAAAAGTTGATCAAAATCCGTTAATAAAAGCTTAAAATACTTGTATTTTACAGCTTTTTTTTTTATAATATGTTCACGAGAGGGGATTTGTATGAAAATTAATATAAGTAAAAAAGAAATCAAAGAAGAGTCTTTTAAATTAAATCAGAGCCTATGTCGCCAGGTATTTGATAACTGTGTGATTAGTACTGTCCAGCTCGCCATTAATAGATCTTTAAGAGACCCTAATGATATGGAAAGGATGAATGCCTTATTAAGTGGACTTGCAACTTATATTGAAGGTATTTATGAAGAAATAAACTTTGAACAAGTTCTTAAACTTGGAGGACTATAATTATTCATTAGACGAAAGTTTAATTGCTCAAAAACCAATAAAAGATAGGAGCCAATCAAAACTTTTAGTAATGAATAAATATACAGGAGAACTTAAACATCAAGTATTTCATGATATGATAGATTTTTTAAAAAAAGGGGATGTGTTAGTATTAAATGATACTAAAGTTATTCCAGCAAGACTTTTTGGAGTTAAAAAATCAACTAAAGCTCATCTTGAAATTCTACTTTTAAAAGATTTGGGCAGCGATATTTGGAGTACAATAATCAGAAATTCAAGAAGATTAAGCGCTGGCGATGAAATTGATTTCGGCGGATTAATTACAGCTACAGTCTTAGAAAAAGAATTAGATGGCGAAGTTAAATTAAAACTTAATTATGAAGGTATTCTATATGAAATACTTGACAAATTAGGTGAAATGCCACTGCCGCCATATATTCATGAAAAATTGAACGATCAAAATCGTTATCAAACAATTTATGCTAAAAATATTGGTAGTGTTGCTGCTCCAACAGCAGGGCTTCATTTTACTGATGAATTGTTAAATAGACTAAAAGCCAAAGGAATTATAATTTGCTCCATTACCTTACATGTTGGACTAGGTACTTTTCGCCCCGTAGCAGAGCAAAATATTTTAGATCATAAAATGCATAGTGAATATTATGAAATAAATGAAGCTACTGCTAAAATACTTAATGCGGCTAAAATTAAAAATCATAAAATTATTGCAGTTGGGACAACTACGGTTAGAACTTTAGAAACAGTAATGGCTAAATATGGCACTTTTAAGGCTTGTAAAGGTGAAACTGATATATTTATCTATCCCGGTTTTAAATTTAAGGGGATTGATTCTTTAATAACTAATTTTCACTTGCCAAAAAGCACTTTATTAATGCTGGTTAGTGCATTAAGTAGTAAAGAATATATATTAAATGCATATAATGTAGCAATAAAAAATAAATATCGTTTCTTCTCTTTTGGAGATGCCATGTTTATTGATGCAACTAAAAGAAAATCTAGGCATTGGAAAAAAGTAATTAAAAAAACCAATTTAGAAAAACCATATTTAAAAAAATATGGTTATAAAATTCTTAGAGGTGGTAATAACATAATGTTATCTGCACCTCATGCTCATAAACATCTAAGGAATAACAGTTATAAAGATAATGAATATAATACGGGATCAATTGTTAAAATACTTCATCAATATACTGATTGTCATATTATTTATACCTATAAAAATGTTTTAACTGATGCAAATAAAAGTGAATGTTCTTCTTATAAGAAAAATCTAATTAAATATATTAAAGCTAATAATATTAAATATTTAATTGATATTCATGGGATCAGTGATAATTACCCATATAGTATTGAACTAGGTACTAATTACTTGAAGAATTTAAATAATGACAAGTATTTAATAAAAAAAGTAAAACAATGTTTTAAAAACAATGGCATTAAAAAAATAGAAATTGATAATAAATATAAAGCTTCAAAAAATACCATTAGTTATATTATTAATAAAGAATGCAAAATCAAGACAATCCAAATCGAAATAGCTAATAAATATCGTAAAAGGATTACTCAACCAGTTAAATTCAATCAGGTATTAAGAAGTTTAAATGAAATAATAGATATATTAAAGGAGGGTTTATAATGGCTGAAGAAATTGATTTTAGAGAAAGATTTGATACACTTTTAAAAATTGAACCAAATTATGGAATAGACCGAGTTAAAAGACCAGTCAAATTCAATTATATTGGTTTAGAAATAGAAATAGCTGTAATTTATGAAAGAGAAAGATATAGTTTTATTAGAACTTTAATTAAGCAAATCATTAAATTAGTAGGTAATAATGGTTATTTTACGAGTGATGGGACTATTATTGGGGATTATTCTTTTGAGATCGTCTTAAAACCAATGTGTGTTCCTAAAATAGTTAAATTTTATCGCACTTTAATGAAAATAATTAAATTTAGTGATGGTTCCTTAGTATTTAATAAAAGCCATAATTGCGGCTTACATATGAATTTTAATCAGTATGATGTTATTAATATGGAAGAATCCCATAAAAGATTATTACTTTTATTTAACGAGAAACCCACTTATTTTGATGAAAATGTCTATAAAAGAGTCTTCTATGACTTTACTTATAATGATTACTTGGATTTTCAAAAAACAGTTAGTGACAAATATATTGGAGTTAATTATTTAAATAAAAAAATAGTTGAAGTCAGAAATATTAAGGTTGGTTTATCTCCAAGTAAATTAGAAGAAATTATGAATGATATTTTATATGCTTTATTTAAAGATAAAATGCCGTCACGAAAAGAGGGAATTAAAGCCAGAAGACTTAAAAATATTATTGATAAGACTTTTGAAGATGATAATAGAGCAATCTTAAATAAAAATATTGAAAACGGCTTAATAATTATTAAATTTGATAAATCAATTCCGGAAGTTATCCCCGTTACTGATGAAATTAAAGCTAAATTAAAGGGAGTGTTATAATGGAAAAAGCAGATGTTTGGTTATTCTTTTCTAATGTCAGTTTTAATTCTAAAACTGATAGTGGTTATATTGCTGAAATAGTAAGGAAAGCTAAAGATGAGTATGGAATTAACTTGGAAGCTAAAAATCTCCATCATTTTCATATTGTCTCAGGAGATATTAATGAATTGTATTATGAAGGCAAGAAAATAGATTATCTACCCAGATATGCAATTATTCGTCGTTATGAAATTTATTTAAGTCGTCAGTTAGAATTAATGGGAGTTAAAGTGTTTAATACTTCGTCATCGATGACTGATGCCCGAAATAAGATGAAAGTTCATCAATTATTAGCTAACGCTAACATTAAAACCCCTAAAACTGTATTTACAGTATTTAAAAACAACTATAACAATGTTTTTTATAGTGATATAGTTAATATTTTGGGTACTAATGAATTCGTCTTAAAATGGATTTACGGCAGTCAGGGTAAGCATGTTTATTTAGTTAAAAGCGAAGAAAAATTCAACCGCTTACTGGCTAAATATAAAGGAAGAATTCTTTGTCAGGAATATATTAAAGATAGTTTCGGTAAAGATATCAGAGCTTATGTTATTAATGGTAAGTTTATTGGAGCTGCAATTAGAGAAAGCGATGGTCATGATTTTAGAAGTAATCTAGCCAGAGGTGGCGAAGCTAAAAAATTTGAATATAACGATCAAATTAAAAGCTTAGCTGAAAATGCTGCTAAAGCTGTGGGATTAGATATCTGTGGAGTAGATATTTTAATGGGTACAAATGATTATTATATTTGTGAAGTAAATGCCTTACCAGGCTTTAAATCAATATTCAGAACTAGTAATATTGATGAAAAAGATATTCTAGTAAAACTAATAAGAGATAAAATTGACAGTGAAAATCAATTGCTAAAAGAAGAAGTCAAACTCTAAAAAGTTTGATTTTTTTAATGCATTTAGTTAATAAAATATTAGAATGACTTAAAAACAATAATTTTAAAGTCAGTCTAACTGTGATATACTTTTATTGGTGAAGAAAATGAAAGTAAAATACACCTTATTAAAAACTGAAAAGCATACTAAAGCTCGTTTGGGTAAAATTAAAACTAATTATGGTGAATTTGATACTCCAATGTTTATGCCAGTTGGAACTAAAGCAACTGTTAAAACTTTGGCCCCTGAAGAATTAAAAGAAATTGGCTCAGGTATTATTCTGGCTAATACTTATCATTTATGGGTAAGACCTGGTGAAGAATTAATTGATAAAGCTGGCGGACTTCATAAGTTTATGAATTATAATGGGCCAATCTTAACTGATAGTGGTGGATTTCAGGTATTTAGTTTAGCTAATAAGAAAGATATTACTGATGAAGGAGTAAAATTTAAAAATCATTTAAATGGCGATATTATTATGCTTACTCCTGAAGTGTCTATTGCTGTTCAAAATAAACTTGATAGTGATATTGCAATGAGTTTTGATGAATGTGTTGCTTATCCAGCTGAAAGAAAATATATTGAAGAAAGTCTGAATAGAACCTTAGATTGGGCTAAAAGGGGAAAAGCTGTATTTAATAATCCCCGTCAAAGTTTATTTGGAATAGTGCAGGGTGGTAATTATCAGGATTTAAGAGAATTATCAGCAAAGGAACTGGTTAAAATTGGTTTTGATGGCTATGCCATTGGTGGCACCAGTGTTGGTGAACCTAAAGCTATTATGTACCAAATGATTGAATATGGTATTAAATATCTGCCTGAAGATAAAGCAAGGTATTTAATGGGTGTAGGAGATCCAATTGATATAGTTGAGGGAGTAATCAGAGGGGTTGATTTATTTGATTGTGTAAGCCCGACAAGACTGGCAAGACATGGAAATTTTTATACTAAATACGGAAAATATAATATTAGAAACGCTAAATTCAAAGAAGATTTTACTAAACTTGAGGATGTTTGTGACTGCTATGCCTGTCAAAATTATACCAAAGCCTACATTAGACATTTAATTATTGAAAAGGAAACCTTGGGAGCTAGACTTTTATCAATTCATAATATCAGATATCTAACTCGCCTAGTAAAAGATTTGCAAAATGCTATAAAAAATGATACGATACTTAAGTATAGAGATAATTTTATTAAAGAGTATTATGGGAAGTGATAGAAATGAATAATAATAAAATAGTGGTTATATTTACGGTTATTATTCTTTTTTTTCTAATTTTAGTGCCTTCTGTTAAAAAAGTTGTTGATGATAAAAAAAACAATCATCTTTTAGTTCTAAAAAAGAAAATTTCATTAAAAGCTAAATTATGTTGGGATGAAAGCAAATGTACTAATAATAAAATTTATTTACAAGACTTATATGATTTAGAATATTTATCCAAGTTAGTTAATCCTAATACTAAAGAATATGTTAATAGTAATTCCTATATTGAAAAAAACGGTGAAAAAATTACCGTTACTCTTGTTGATTAGTTTTAGTTATCCCAATCATTCCTCCTAAAGTGCTGACAAACAAGATAATTAAATAATAAACTATGGTGCTAAAATTAATTTTGAGATGAAAAAAGATTAAATTAATTAAAAATAAGATTAAAATATTAGTAACTCCTACTTTAATACCAGCGAAGTAGCCTTTCTTATTAGCCATCTGGCCGTTTTTATAAGATAAATAGAAAGTAACTATAATTATTCCAATGATATTGAAAATTGTTACAATTCTAGAATTAATGAAACCAATTAAATAAATTAAACTAACTAATAAAGACATTATAATTAGAGATAAGATAAATATCCCTGATTTTTTTAAATATTTTAATAATTTATTCATAAATCACCTAATAAATAATATGAGTGATTAAATTTTATATGATTAGAACATAATAATACTGGTGATACTGTGGAATTATTACAAGTAATATTCAGAACAATGTTTTTTTACTTTTTTATTGTCGTCAGTTATCGGATTATGGGTAAAAGAGAAGTCGGCCAATTAGGTATTGTAGATTTAATTGTCTCTATTTTAATTGCTGAATTAGTGGCAATTAGTATTGAAAATCTGGAAGATTCAATTATTTATACTATTATTCCAATTATTATTCTAGTTGTAGTTGAAATTATTTTAGCTAGAGTGGCTTTAAAAAATCGTAAATTCAGAGATCTTTTTGATGGTAAACCATCAGTTATTATTTGCAATGGTAAAATAAATTATAAAGAAATGCTTCGTCAAAGATATACTTTAGATGATTTATTACTCCATTTAAGACAAAAGGAAGTTAGATCAATAGCAGAAGTTGAATATGCACTTCTTGAAACCAATGGTAAATTATCAATCTTTAAATATAATTTATTTAAAATTAAGACTAATTATCCATTGCCACTTATAATTGATGGAATAATTCAGGAAAAAGCCTTAAAACATATATATAAAACCAAGGCCTGGCTGATAAGCGAAATGAATGATTTAAATGTTTTAATTGAAAATGTCTTTTATGCCTTTTATCAAGGTAGAAAAATTTATGTTATTAAAAAGAAGGACCTGATTAATAAATAGTTTTTCTAACTACAAGGTAATTTAAAGTAACTACTAAAAATATATTAATAATCTCAGCAATAACTAAACTGTAAATTCCAATATGGAATAAAGATGAAATAGTAATAATTAACAGTTTGACAATTACTCCGAGAAGAGTAATTTGCATGCTTTTTTTAGTTTCACCCAAAGCATGAAGCATACTGACTATTGGCCCTTCCAAATAGAAAAAAATAAAAAATGGTAAAAGAATTCTTAAATAATTAATACCAGAAGTTGTATGATAAATAATATTTAAGATTAAAGGGCCAAAAATAAACATTAGAATATTAATACTAATTCCTAGCAGCAAAGATATTATAATTGCTTGTTTAAACCTTCTTTGAACCATTAAATGATTGTCAACACTATTATATTTACTGACTTCGGGAATTAATGCCTGACTAATAGCATTAATAAAAAATGCCGGAATTAATAAGGTGGGAATTACATAAGCATTATAAATTCCATATTCTAAAATAACAAAGTCTTTGGAATAACCAATTAATAATAAAATACTAGTTAGAATAATTGGCTCAAAAAAATAACCGATATTGCCGATAAACCTGCTTGATACTGAAGGAATACTGATTTTAAAGATATCTTTCATGGTATTAATATCCGGCTTAATATCCTCAATATTTATTTTAATTTTTCTAGGTAAAAAGATTAAAAAAACAATAATAGAAATTGTCTCGGTAACAATACTTAGTAAGATTAAACCAATAACCGCCACATTAATATTAATTTGCATTAGCTTAGGAATAATTAAAAGAATTAAACCTATTTTAGCTATATCTTCAACAATATTGGAAATAGTGTGCGGAAGCATTTTTTGTTTGCCAAAAAAATATCCCCTTAACAAGCTGGATAAACTGATAAATGGTAAGACTAAACTCATTGCCATTAATAGATATTTTGTATTCGGCTCATGCAAGAGTTTGGTAGCAATAAAAGGGGCTGTCACAAATATAACTGCAATTAATAAAATATTAATGATAATCATAATTGGTAGTGCTGATAAAACAATCTTTTTACCGCGTTTGTTTGCTTCAGCCACTAATTTAGAAATAGCAATTGGTAACCCCAATTGAGCGATTGTTACAAATAATGAATACGAAGGTATTACCAACATATATAAACTAATTCCTTGCTCGCCAATTATTCTGGTATAAATGATTCTAATAATAAAACCTAACATTTTAGTAATAAGGCCACCAATGATTAAAATAATTGTACTTTTGATAAATTTATTTGTTTTCATAATTTCATCCTTTTATAAAATAAATATTTGTTATATAATATAAATGTATGAAATTATTGCTTATTTATTAAAGGAGTGAAATAAAAATGAATGATATTAAATTTACCTCACTAACTGAGCTATATAATCGTTTGTTGCCGGCATTAAAGTGTCGTAAGAGTGAAATAAAAAGATTAAACATTTCCTATCTTAAAGAAGAAGACATTTGGAATTATTTAAAAGAAAAAAAATGGAACGCATCATCTAATTTAACTCTAGCCGATATGGTAAGTGATATTTTAAATGTTGATGAATATCTATTAGATGAATATGTTAAAGACAAAATGAAAAAAATCAAAAGAGAAATTATCATTGATGATAACAATCTATTATAAAAGGTGAGAATTAAAATGTACGAAGAAATTACAATTGAAGATGTTTTAGATAAGGTAAATAATCTCATTGAAAACAAAAAAGAATTAGATGAAATTAATGAGGTTTACCTGTTTGCAATGGCCCACCATGAAAATAAAAAAAGAAAAAGTGGTGAAGATTATATTCTTCACCCTTTAAATGTGGCTTATATTCTGGCTGATTTAAATGTTGATGTATTAACTATTAAAGGCGGTTTATTGCACGAATGTATTAATCATGGCACTGCTACTTATGAAGAAATAAAAGATGCTTTCGGTGAACAGGTAGCTAATATTGTGGCATCAATTTCTAAAATTAATAAATTGGAACTTAATGATGATTCTGATTCCGGAAGTATTTACTTTAGGAAAATTCTAGTTGGATTATCGGAGGATGTCAGAGTATTGTTTATTAAACTGGCTGACCGTTTACACAACATGAGAACTCTCTGGGCCCTTTCTCCAAAAGAACAGAAACAAAAAGCAAATGAGACTCAAAAAGTATTAATTCCTATAGCCCATCGTTTAGGTATTAATAAAATTAAAAGTGAATTGGAAGATTTATGTTTAAAATATTTAAAACCAGATGTTTATAATGACATTTTAGAAGAATTAAATAATACTAAAGAAGAATTAAATACTATTTTATGTGAAATGAAAGAGAGTATCTCTAACATACTAAAAGAATCTGGTTTAAAACTTGAAATAAAAGCTCGAGTAAAAAGTATTAATAGTATTTATGATAAGTTAAGTAAAGGCCGTAAATTTAATGAAATTTATGATATTTTAGCAATGCGAATAATCTTACCTAAAGATAGTGATTGTTATTTAGCAGTAGGACTTATTCATGCTAAATATCGTCCAATTCCTAAAAGATTTAAAGATTATATTGCAATGCCTAAGGAAAATATGTATCAAAGTCTTCATACAACAGTTTTTGGAATCGATGGCTATTTATTTGAAATTCAACTCCGTACTAAAGAAATGGATGAAATTGCTGAAAAAGGAATTGCCTCTCATTGGTCATATAAAGAAGTTGGTACTAGGAAAATTCAAAATATTATGGAACAAAAACTTGAGCTATTTCGTAATGCAATTGAAACTAATAGTGATAATTTAAATGATCAGGAATTTGAAGAAAATATCAGTAGAGAATTTATTAATGACTTAATTTATGTTTTTACTCCTAAAGGGGATGTTTTAGAACTTCCTAAAAATGCATCACCAATTGATTTTGCATATCGAATTCATTCTGATATTGGTGATAAAATGGTTGGGGCTATTGTTAATGATGCGATTGTTCCTTTAAGTTATGAACTTCATGACAATGATATTGTTAAAATTAAAACTTCTAATAATGCTAAGCCTAATATTGAGTGGTTAAAGATTGTTAAAACTACTCAAGCCAAAAATAAAATTAAAGCTTACTTCAGTAAACAGGATCGCTCTATATATATAGAAAAAGGAAAATATTTATTAGAAAAAGAAATTAAAAAAAGGCATTTAATAGTTAGTGATATTATTAATGATGATAATTTAAAAAAGATTTTTAAATATTTAAAAATAGATGATTTAGAAGAATTATATCTCGCTATTGGTTCTTTAAGATATCTACCGGGTTATATTATTGATTTGAATCCGGATAATAAAGATATTAATTTAGAAGCTTTAATTAATAAAAGAACTTCACTCAAACAAAGGAATTATAATAATGACATTGTTGTCAGCTCATGTAATGATATTAAAGTTACTTTAACCAAGTGTTGTAAACCGGTTAAAGGAGATCCAATTGTTGGTTATATTACTAAAGATAAAGGGGTATGTATTCATCATCAAAATTGTTGTAATATTGGTACTAATAAAGACAGATTAATTGATGTCTCTTGGAATGATAATAATGATAACTTCTACTATACTGATTTAATTATTGCAACTAATTCTGACGATGATCATTTGATGGAAATTGTATCTAAAACCAATCAAAAAGAACTATTTATTGAAAAAATTGATAAAAAAAATACGGATAAAGGAATTAATTATATTTTAAATGTTAAAATCAAAACAGTTACAGACTTAGATAATTATATGAATGATTTATCTAGCCTTAATTATGTTAAAAATGTAGAAAGGATTCATAAATGAAAGTATTAGTTCAAAGAAGTAAAAATAGTAGTGTTAAAGTAGATAATAATATAGTTGGAAAGATTAATCATGGTTTAGTTATCTTTGTTGGTTTTACCCAAACCGATACCGTAAAAGAAATTGATTATATGATTAATAAAATAATTAACTTGAGAATCTTTGATGATGAAAATGGCATTATGAATAAAAGTGTCCTAGATGTAAATGGTGAAATCTTGTCTATTTCACAGTTTACTTTATATGCTGATACCAAAAAAGGTAATCGTCCTTCTTATGTTGATTCCCTTAATAAAGATGAAGCCACTATTTTATATGATTTATTTAATCAAAAGCTAAAAGAAAAAATAAAAATTGCAACTGGTATTTTCCATGCTGAAATGGAAGTCAATATTATTAACGATGGTCCTGTTACAATAATACTTGAAATATAAAATAAAAGGCTTATAATAGTTAATAAAACTTTAGGAGGTTTAAATGGTTAAAACAGATGAAATTATAGATAAATTAACATTAGAGGAACTCCAATTTCTCAGAATAATTAATCTATCATGTTTTATGGCGTATAAATATTTAAAAGAAAATGGAATTATAAATCCTTATTATATCTCAGCTACTGATGCAGATATTGAATTACTACCTTTATCACAACATATGGTTGATTTAATAAAGAAAAAACAAATGGAAAGCAGAGATTTTTATAAAAATAAAAATGATATTGGAATTAGAGGTTTAATTACTAGCCTTTATATTGATCATTTTATTAATCTACCACCTTCAATTAAAGTAAAGACCCTTGCTGGAGTTAGAGCTTATTGTGATATGGCAGAATTTTTAGAAGAAAAATATAACCATCCTTTTGTAGTTAGTGATTTAAATCGTGAAAGTAAAGCTAAAGGAAGAATTATTTATGATAATCTAGATGAATTTCAAGAAATTATTACCAGCGAATTACAAAGTTCAGGAACAGATTGTATTTATTCATTTAAAAATTCCAAAAATGGTAGGATGAATCTTGATGAGCGCTTTATTAAAATAATGAAGTTATATTCAACTTTAGATGAATTACATACTAAAAATTTTGAAACTCCATTAAGAAGACTGATATATTTTCCTCAAGATTATAAAGATTTAAAATAACCCTTAATTGGGTTTTTTTGTTGTATAAAAAATCAAATTAATAGATTAATTTAGATCCCTAATGAATATAATTGTTTATGAAAGTTAGGTGATATTATGGGTGTTTTAAAACTCAAAAATAATGAATTAGAAAAATTATTAGAAGCTGTAGATTATCTTCCTAAAGATAATCTGGATCAAATTATTGATTGTATATCATTAGGGGTGGATTTTAAACCTTTTCTAGATCCTGAATTAAGTTCATATGAAATAATGCTTAAAAAGCTCCAAGCTTACTTAGCAAATAAAGATCCAGAGCAATTGATTGAAGATTATGAAATTGATTTAGCTGCTGTCCAAAATTTAATTAATAGAGGGATCGATTTTAGATACTTGCTTAATCCCTGTTATTCTAAAAACAGAGTTAAATTAATTATAGAATTATTACAAGATGAGAGATATATAGCTTTAGATATCAATAGTTATATTGATTTATATCTTCCCAATTTTGATCAGGAATTTGATGAAATTATTCCTTTAAATAGTAATTATGGACTATCAATTATGAAAGCTATTGCTGAAGGTATTTATAATGGCTCAAATATTGAAGAAATATTTTATAGTAACTTAAACTATTATAAAAATAATACTTTGGACTTCAAAACTTTTGAAATAGATAGTCTTGAAAAAAGAAGTATTATTAGATATTATTTGACAAATTCAACTCCAAAACAAAATTAGAAATCTATTAATTCTTGACTATAAGTTTAGTTATTGCTACAATATAAATGGAATTTTCTATCAAGAGAGTGACGCCTTTTTAACTGATAGAACGCAAGATAGCGATATAATTAATAAGAGTACTTTTGTAAAGTAAGGTGGCACCGCGGGAATTCCCGTCCTTACATGACAGTACTTTTTTTATTAGGAGGATTTATGATAACTAAACCAAAAGGAACCATTGATTTATACGGAATGGAAGCTAAGAAGTGGCAATATGTTAATAATGTGATTGCTTCTTTATGTGAAAAATATAATTACAATTTTATTAGAACACCAATATTTGAAGTCAGTGAACTTTTTCATCGTGGAGTAGGTGATACTACCGATATAGTTACCAAGGAAACTTATGATTTTATTGACCGTGGCGCCAGAAATATAACTTTAAGACCGGAAGGGACAGCTTCAGTAGTTAGAAGTTATTTGGAAAATAAAATGTATGGCGAAGCTAATCAACCAGTAAAATTATATTATAATGGGACAATGTATCGTTATGAAAGACCACAAAGTGGTAGAAACAGGGAATTTACTCAGTTTGGGATAGAAATTATTGGTACTGATGATCCTTACAGTGATGCAGAAGTAATATCTATTCCAGTTGAATTTTATAAAATGCTTGGCTTAAAAGGCATTAAAGTTAAAATTAATTCTTTAGGTGATACAGCCTCAAGAAATAAATATCGTGAAGTCTTAATTGATTACCTAAGACCAAATATTGATAAATTATGTCCTGATTGTCAACAAAGATATTTAAAAAATCCTTTAAGAATTTTAGATTGTAAATATGATCAAGAAAATGAAATAATTAAAAATGCTCCTCAAATAATAGATTATTTAAATGAGGAATCTTTAAAAAGATTTGAATTAGTTCAAAATTATTTAGATATTTTAGAAGTTGACTATGAAATTGATCCTAATATTATTAGGGGATTGGACTATTATAATCATACTGTCTTTGAAATCATTGCGGATATTAAAGATTTTGGTAGTCAGAATGCTTTAGCAGCCGGGGGCAGATATAATGATCTAGTAAAAAATCTTGGTGGGGATGATACTCCCGGAGTAGGGTTTGCAATGGGAATCGATCGTTTAATGTTAGCTTTAGAAAAAGAAGACATCAAATTAGATATTACTGATGAAATTGATATATTTCTTATGTATGTCAGTGCTACTGAAAAAAGAAAAGCTATAGAACTTGTTAGATTACTTCGAATGAATGGCTTTATTGCTGATCTGGATTATCTAGGTCGTAATTTAAAAGGCCAATTTAAACAAGGTGATCGTTTAAATACTAAATATTTTATTATTTTAAATGATGAAGATATAAAAAATAGAGTTATTCAAGTTAAAGATAATTTAACTAAAGAAGAAACTAAAATTCAAGAATCAGAATTAATTGATTTTTTAGACTTGAATTTATAGGAGTGAAAGATGAAAAAATATAATAATGGTAATTTTACAATTAAAGATGTTGAAAAGAATGTGGAATTATATGGCTGGGTGCATAAAATAAGAAAGCTAGGGGGCATGATTTTTGTTCTTTTAAGAGATAAAACTGGGCTTATTCAGTTAGTATTTAATGAAAATACTCAAAAAGAAATATTTGCTTTAGCTGAAAATTTAAAAAATGAATATTGCCTTAAAGTAAATGGTGTAATTATTAAAAGAACTCCGGCAATGATCAATAAAAATATGCCTACTGGTGAAGTGGAAATAGCTGTAGAAGAGCTTGAAATTTTAAACACCTGTGAAACGCTTCCCTTTAATATTTTTGAAGATGCTGATGCTAATGAAAATATTGCTTTAAAATATCGCTATTTACAACTAAGAAAAGATAAATATCAAAATATCTTAAAACTTCGTCATCAGGTTACTAAAAGCATTAGAGACTATTTAGATAATTTAGGCTTTACTGAAATAGAAACTCCTATCTTATGTAAAAGTACTCCTGAAGGAGCAAGAGATTATGTTGTGCCATCACGAATTAACAAAGGAGCATTCTATGCTCTTCCCCAAAGTCCTCAAATTTTTAAACAATTATTAATGATTGCTGGTTTTGAAAAATATTATCAAATTGCGAAATGTTTTAGAGATGAGGATTTGAGAGCAGATCGTCAACCGGAATTTACTCAAATTGACTTAGAAATGAGTTTTGCAGTTGAAGAAGATGTTTTTGAAGTAGCTGAAGGAATGCTTAAATATATTTTCAAAGAAACTAAAAATATTGTTTTACCAAAGTTTCCAAGAATTAAGTATGATGATGCAATTACCATTTATGGTACTGATAAGCCAGATACTAGATTTGAAATGCATTTAAAGGATATTACTGATGTTTTTAGCAACACTAATTTTAAAATGTTTCAAGATATTATAGCTGACAATGGCATTATTAAATGTATTGTTGTTAATCATTTATTCAGTCATAAAGAAATTGATAATTTAACTATTTATGCTAAAAGTCTAGGAGCTAAAGGCTTAATTTCAATTAACTATATTAATAATGAGTTTAATGGTTCGGTAGTTAAAAATATCGAAAAAGATAAATTAGATTTTTTAAAAACTAAATTAAATCTTCAAAACAACGATACTATTTTAATTGTGGCTGATAAGAAAAAAGTTGTTAATGCTACTTTAGGTGGTTTAAGAAATAAAATTGCTAAAGAATTAAATTTAATTCCTGATAATATGTATAATTTTCTATGGATTACTGATTTTCCAATGTTTGAATATTCTGAAACTGAAAATAAATGGATGGCAGCTCATCATCCTTTCACTATGCCTAATGATGTTAAACTAATGACTGATCCGGAGCATTGTTATGCTCGCAGTTATGATATCGTAGTTAATGGCTATGAACTGGCCAGTGGCAGTGTTAGAATCCATGATCAGAGCATTCAGTCACAAGTATTTGATGCTTTAGGAATTAGCAAAGAAGAAGCAAAAAATAAATTTGGATTTTTCTTAGAAGCTTTCCAATATGGAGCTCCTCCTCATGCTGGTATTGCCCCTGGAATTGATCGAATAGTAATGATTCTAACTGGAACTGATAATATTAAAGATGTTATTGCCTTTCCAAAAATTCAAAGCGCAGCGGACTTAATGAACGAATGTCCAAGCTCTATCAGCGAAAGACAATTAAAAGAATTAGGATTAAAAGTGGTAGATGATGAAAAATAAATTTAATGAAGAAGTAATTAATCATTTAGCTGATAATTTATTGATTGGATTAGATCCGGTAGAAAATAAATTGATTTTAGAAGAGTTTAATTATATTGAAGATTCAATTAATTTAATTAATGAAATTCCAGGAATAGATGAGGCCGAACCAATGACCCATCCTTTTCCAGTTGCAGTTTCTTTAAGTGAAGATATTCCTCAAAAATCTTTGGCAATTGAAGATATTTTAAAAAATGCTCAAGAAATTGAAGGTAGAGAAATTAAAATTCCAAAGGTGGTGGGTGAATGATTACAGAATTACATGACAAATTAATTAATAATTCGGATTATAAAAACGAATTAATTAAAAAGACTTTAGAAAATGCTCAAGATAATCAAAAAAAATATAATGCATTTGTAATTATAATGGAAGATAGGGAAACTAAAATAACTGCTAATTTATTAAGCGGAATTCCTTATGCCTTAAAAGATAATTTTGCAACTAAAGGAATCTTAACTACGGGATCATCTAATACCCTAAAAAATTATACTCCGGTATTTGATGCTACTATTTATGATAAATTAAATCAAGCTGGTGCAGTTTGCATTGGCAAAACAGTATTAGATGAACTGGGGATGGGTTCTACTGGAACAACCGGTCATACTGGAATAGTAAAAAATCCTTGGAATACTGAACATATTTGTGGTGGTTCATCAGCTGGCAGTGCAGCAGTTGTAGCCAGTGGCTTAGTTTATTTTGCAATCGGTTCTGATACTGGAGATTCAGTTCGTAAACCTGCGGCATTAACTGGAATAGTAGGGTATAAACCCACTTATGGTTTAGTCAGCCGTTATGGTTTATTTGCATTTGCCAGTTCCCTAGATACTGTTGGTGTATTAACTAGGAGCGTTAAAGATGCAGCAATTGTTATTAATGAAATCAAAGGAATAGATCCTAAAGATATGACTACTTATGATTCAAAAGATATTGATTTATTAAAAAATATTAATAATGATCTTAAAAATAAAAAATTATTCTATATTAAAGAATTATGTAATATTGAATATTATTCTAATCCATCAAAAGAATTAATTGCCACTTTAAATACTTTTAAAGAAACTATTAATAAAATAAAAAATACAGGAATTGAAATTAAAGAAGAGCGTATTAATTTAAATATTTTAAAGGCTATATATCCTACTTATGTCACTATTTCATGTGCTGAAGCCACAAGTAATTATTCAAATCTGACCGGGATTATTTTCGGTGAAAGAGGAGTAGGTAAAAACATTAGTGAAGTAATTAAGGATCATCGTACTAAAGGGTTTTCAACTTTAATTAAAAGAAGATTTATTATTGGCAGCTATGTTCTTCAAAAAGAAAATCAGGAAAGATACTATATAAATGCTTTAAAAGCACGAAGATTAATAGTTGATACTATTAATAAATTTTTTACTGAATATGATGGTTTGATTTTACCAGCTAATCTTCCTGCTCGAAAAATTAGTGAAACTAATGAAATATTATCAAGTGAAATGACGATTTTAGAGAATCATTTAGCAATTGCTAACTTTGGTGGTTATCCTAGTATTACTATTCCTAGTGGCTTTGTTAATAATTTACCAATTGCCATAAACATTACTGGTAAAATTAAAGATGATGGTAATATATTAAATATAGCTAACAAGATAGAAGAAATTCTTCCTTATAAAAATCAAACAGCAGGGGAGGAAAATTAATGTATAAAGTTGTTATCGGTCTTGAAATTCACATAGAAATGAAATCTCAAAGAAAAGTATTTTCAGATAGTAAAAATGAATACAATGAAATACCCAATCTTAATGTTTCACCCATTGATTTAGCACTTCCTGGAGTACTACCTGTTCTTAATAAAGAATGCCTTAAAAACGCCTTAAAAATGGCTAGTGTTTTAAATTGTACAATTCAAGATAAACTTATTTTTGATCGAAAAAATTATTATTATCCTGATTTACCTAAAGGTTATCAAATAACTCAATTTCATTTTCCAATCGGAATTAATGGTAAATTTAATATTCCTTTTAATAATGAAATAAAAGAAGTCTTAATTCATGATATTCATTTAGAAGAAGATACCGCCAGATTAAATCACTATAGTGATTGCTCTTTAATTGATTATAATCGTGCTGGTATTCCTTTAATTGAAATTGTAACTGAACCATGCTTTTATAGTGCCGAAGAAGTGTTATCTTTTTTAGAATATTTAATTAGTGTTTTAAAATATTGTAATATTTCTGAAGCTGATACAAAAAAAGGCCAAATCAGGTGTGATGTTAATGTCAACTTAAAAAATGAACAAGATCAATATATTACTCCTAGAGTAGAAGTAAAAAATGTTAATTCTTTAGCTAATATTTATGAAACAATTATTTATGAAACTAAAAGACAAATAGATTTATATGAAAATAATCTTTCTTTATTAATTCAGGAAACACGAAGATTTGACGAAGAAACAAATACTACTATTAGAATGCGTACTAAAGAAGAGAGTATTGATTATAAATATTTTATTGAACCAAATATTCCTATTATTTCAATTGATCAAGACTGGCTAAAAAATATTGTTAAAGAAATACCTTTGCTTCCTTATGAAAGAAAGAAAATATATTTAAGTCAATATAATTTATCTGATTATGATGCTTCTATCATTGTTAAAGATATCGCTTTAGCAGATTATTACGAAAAATGTATTAACTTAGGTATTAATCCCAAAATAGCTTCTAACTGGCTAACTAGTGAAATCCTAGGTGTTTTAAATAAAGAAAGTATTTCAATTAAAGATTTTTATTTAATCCCTGAAATGTTATATACAATTATCAATAAATTAGATCAAAATATTATTTCTTCTAAACAAGCTAAAGAAATATTTAATAAAGCAATTAGTAATAAAATTGATCCAAAGGATATTATTGAAAAAGAAAACATTACTCAAATAACTGACACTAATGAATTAGAAAGCACTATTCAAAATATTCTAGATAATAATCAAAATCTAATAATTGAATATCATAATGGCAAAACTAATGTCTTCCAGTATTTAGTAGGCCAAATAATGAAAGAAACCAAAGGTAAAGCCAACCCTAATTTAGTAAAAGATATTCTAACAAAAATAATTAATAAAAAAGACTAGGAAATTCTAGTCTTTTTTGCTATAATTTAAATAGGAGAATAGTTATGGTATCAATATTTAGAAGTCGTAGAACTTTAACATTATTTTTATTAGCTTTTGCCATTTTATCCTTAGCAGGATTATCTTT
>CAYTSB010000010.1:2186-22433 GCA_964440405.1 uncultured Muribaculaceae bacterium | reverse complement strand
CTCTTGCTGCCTCTTCATAAGCCTTTTTAAGAGTTTCACCAATTGATTTTTTAACTTCGCCATCAAATCTAAAATTTTCAGCAAACATTACCATTTGGGCTGCCACTGGTAACATTTCATCTTTAAATAGTAGCTCGCCATCAAGGTCTTTAAAGCCTTTTAAAAATTCAATGATTTCTGATTTAGTAATTTCTAATGATTTATTACTAATATATTCTTTTAAGATTCTCTGTAATTCTAGTTCTGTTTGATAACTATCCTCGGCTTTAGTAAAACTTGCTTCCAATTTAGTTATTTCAGAATTTAAAACCTCTAGTTGAGCTGATAATCTGGCTATTTCTTCTTCTAATTGCTGTGAATGATCTTGAACAGCATTATCAATTATATCCATATCTTTTTCATAATCGCGATTTAAATCTAATGCCGCAAAAAAATCATTATAGTCTTCCTCTAAAATCAATTTCATTCCCTTGCTGAATTTTTTGCTTTTTTCCTTGATTAAACTTAATTTATTTTGCAATTCATCCAATGCTAATTGAACGTCTTTTAAAGTATTATTATTAGCATTTAATGAATTCTCTAAATCTTTAATTTGTCTTCTTAAAGCAGCCAAATTTTCATTGTCCTCACTGATTAAATTGGTTATTATTGATTGAACACTATTTGGGTCAGTTATTGCCATATTATCACTCCCTATTTTCTTATTAAATTATATCATTGATAAATTTTAAAGTAAAGTAAATCATCTTCACTTATTATTTTTTTTTGAATAAAATAACTATGAAAGTGAGGATTGATATTATTTGAGAAAATTATGGACAATTATTTTATTGCTGGTGGTCTTGTCGTTAGGAACAGTCGGCTATTTTATGAGTAAAGAGAAAAACACAGATTTAACTAAAATAAAAGTAGCTGAAGTTACTCATAGTGCTTTTTATGCTCCGTTTTATGTTGCAATTGAAAACAATTACTTTAGCGATGAGGGTTTAGATATCGAACTAATTTTAACTCCAGGCGCAGATAAAGTTAGTGCAGCGGTTTTATCTAATGATGTTAATATTGGATTTTGCGGACCAGAAAGCTCTATTTATGTCTACAATGGTGGTGAAGAAGACTATATTGTTACCTTTGCCGGTTTAACTAAAAGAGATGGGCAATTTATTGTCAGCAGAAATAAAATCGAAAATTTTACCTTAGATGATGTAAAAGATAAAGAGGTTTTAGGTGGGAGAATTGGCGGTATGCCTTTATTAAACTTCCAAAAAGCTTTATTAAATAATAATATAAAATTAAGCGATGTAAAAATAAATACTAGCGTAGAATTTGCTGCTCTAGTTGGAGCATTTATTGGTGGCGAGGGTGATTTTGTTAATTTATTTGAACCAAATGCTACTAAATTGGAAAAAGAAGGTTTTGGCTATGTTGTTGGATCAGTCGGTATGTATAGTGATGAAGTTCCATATACTGCTTTTAACGCTCGCAAAAGCTACATTGAAAAGAACGAAGATGCCATTAAAAAGTTTACTAACGCTATCAACAAAGGATTGGATTTTGTAAAAAATAATAGTAGCGAAGATATTGCTAAAGTTATTTTAAAACAATTCCCTGATACTTCTTTAAACGACCTGATTAAAATAGTTAATCGTTATAAAGAAGCTGATTCTTGGTTAAATACACCTTATATAAGCGAGGAATCATTTAATAATTTACAAGAAATAATGATTTTAAATAAGCAAATAACTTCAAAAATTTCATATCAAGATTTAATTAGCAACTATTATAATGAATAATTTATTATCAATAAATAATTTAGAAAAAACTTATTATAGTAAAAATGGAGAAATAAAAGCTGTTAAAAATTTTTCTTTTAATATAAATAGTGGGGATTTTATCGCAATAGTCGGAACTAGCGGTTGCGGCAAAAGCACTATTTTGTCTATTTTAGCTGGCTTAGAAGAAAAAACTGGCGGTGAAATTCACTATCAGAAAAACATTAAAGTTGGCTACATGTTGCAGGAAGACACTTTGTTTCCTTGGCTAAATATTTTAGATAATACTTTAATAGGTTTAGACATTCAAAAAACTAAGACTAAAGAAAATATTAATTATGTTAAATCTTTATTAGAAACTTATGGATTAAAAGAATTCATTAATAAATATCCGAATGAATTATCAGGAGGAATGAGACAAAGAGTAGCTTTAATTAGAACCCTGGCCATTAAACCAGATATCTTATTGTTAGACGAACCATTTTGTGCATTAGATTATCAAACAAGATTAAAAGTAAGTGATGATGTTTATAAAATTATTAAGAAGGAAAAAAAGGCAACTATTATAGTTACCCATGACTTAGCAGAAGTTAACTACCAAAAAAGCATAAATAATTTGTGATATAATTAATTTCTAAAAACTATTAATAAAAATTTTTTTAATTATGTTATAATAAAAAAGTGATGTAGATGAAAAAGTATATTTTATTTATTAAAGGTTTTGTTGTTTATTTTGGCTTACAATGCCTATTATATTTTTGTAGTAAATTCTTACAAGGTGAACCTAATTTAATTCATCATGTGATTGATGATAAGATTCCCTTTGTACCATTTTTTGTTGTCTTTTATTGTTTATGGTATCTTTATTTATTACTAATTCCATTAATGCTTTATAAAAAAGATCAAAAGAAACTTAACGTTTTATTTTGGTCATTAGTTATTTCAATTATTTTTGCCAATATTATTTTTGTAGCCTATCCTTCAACTGTCATTAGAGCAACTATAACCGGAAACAGCATTTTTGATTATCTAGTCAAAATTATTTATTTCTTTGATAATCCGCCAGTTAATTGTCTACCCAGCCTCCACTGTTTATTTTCTTTCTTTTTTATCTATGCTACTTTTAATAACAATAATGTTAGTCGGAAAAACCAAATTTTTATCTTAATAACTAATATTCTAATTGTTTTATCAACTATGTTTATTAAGCAGCATGCCTTTCATGACGCTCTGTTGGCTTTAATCATTTCTATCCCAATCTGGTTAATAAGTAAAAACATAAAAATCAATTATTTGCAACTACTTAAAAAGCGAAGATAAATTATCTTCGCTTTCCTATTTTTTCACCCATTTTAACAATTGTTTCAATTCCTCTTAAGCTGTTTTCCAAAATATCAGAATCGATGGTAACTTTATCTTTTTTTATTAATAAAACAATTGTTGAACCACCAAATTCAAAAAGGCCTTTTTCTTCTCCTTTTTTAAATTTATATTTCTGATGATGATTAACTATTTTGCCAACCATTAATGCTCCTATCTCTATTTGAATAACATCACCAAAGTTTTTAGTATAAAGAACAGTGTATTCTCTAGAATTTTGCTTATAAACATTATATTTGTTAGCAATAGGTTGAACCGTATGTAAAACACCTTTGATAAAGATATTTTTACTTTTTTTACCATCATCGATATAGCAGTAATGATGATAGTCATTTACTTCTAAACGAAAAATTAAAGCCAAACCATCATTATAGTCTTTAAAACTTTTACCACCAGTTAAATCAGCAACATTATAAATAGAATTTTTAATAGAAAAAGAACTGTCTTTGTTAATAGGATATACCAATAATTTGCCATCACAAGGGCTTATTAGCCGCTCAGGATTAATATCAATAGGTCTGGCTTCGGTTTTTATTTTTCTAGTAAACAAATCATTATAACTCTTGTATTTCTTCTTTTCATACTCATCTAAATCAATTTTATTCTTTTTAATGAAGCGGCGATTCCAGACTTTAGAAAAAGGAGATTCCATATATTTGGCGCCAACTTTGGAAATAGTTGGTTTCGTTAATACTTTTAAGATAACTCTACCAATTAAAAGCCCATATAAAAGTTTAATAGCAGGCGCTGTTTTTTTATTAATAATCTGGCTGCTGTTACGATATTTCATTTTCATTTTAAATAATTCCAATACTTTTTAAAATTAATATTAACTCAATAACTCCTAATACAATAAAAATTATTAAGGTTTTAAAAGTTGGTTTTTTAATTTTTATTTTTGAAACAAACATTAAAGCGATAATTACTAATGCCCAAATATACAAAGTATTAAAATGTATGGTTAAAGGCTTAAAAATATAGAGAAACGGTAAGATTAAAGCCACGCTAGTTACTGGCAATCCAGTATAAAATTTTAAGGGTTGATTACTCTTTTTTTTGTTAGTTTCAGCGAGAACATTAAAGTAAGCAAGCCTGATTAAAGCGCACAAAGCATATAAAGTATAAACCAAAGCAAATATTGGTTTATTCAATCCTAAAGACACACCAATAGCAATAGGTAAAATCCCAAAAGCCACAATATCAGCTAGTGAATCAATTTGAATCCCAAAACTTGCTTCTTCACTATTCTGTTTTTTTGTCCTTGCGACTTTGCCATCAAACATATCACATAAACCTGATACTAAAAGGCAGATAATTGCTGAGAAAGAATGCCCATTAAATGCTAAAACAATTCCTGTGACTGCTGATGCCAAGCTCATATAGGTAAGTATTACTGTATAATTATATATTCCAATCATAATATCCTCTTCTTCCCTAAAATTATAACAATTTTTTAACAAAAAATCTAGGGTTATTGAAAAGTAATGTCTATTATTATATCTTTATTACAACTATCAACAATCATTTTAGAAATATACTCATGAATAATTTTATATTTTTGAGCTTTATTTTTTTGGTACCAATTTTTAAATATATTCTTGTCTTGGGGCTTTCTTGGTTCTTTTTTGATTATTTCTTTTGATAAAAATATAAATTCTTCTTTATTGATCTCACCGTCTAGATACATTTGCATAATTTCTTGTTTTTTAATTTGATTAATTTTATTAAAATGGTTTTCATTTTTAATCGCTTTTATTTTTTTAGATTCTATATAATTAATTAAACTTTTTTCTAATTTTTTTTCACTAATGCTTGGCATTGTACACAAGTGCGCTTCTTTTTTAGGACAGCGATAATTTAAATAAGTTTTATTTTTAACTACTCTTTTAACAGCCAATCTATTGCCACAATTAGCACAATATAATATTCTAGAAAAAACAGCATCTTGATAAGGATGTTTGGTTTTAGAATTTATTTTTTCTTTCAAGATTTTTTCTTGTGCTTTTTTAAACATTTCGTTTTCTATAATAGATTGATGCAACCCATCAAAATATTCATTTCGACATTTTATTTTGCCGATATAAACTGGATTGGTTAAAATTAATTTAATATTCTTAGAAGTCCATTTATTGTTTAATTTAGTTGGTATTTTAAGTTTATTTAAGTATTTAGCTATATCTATTAGAAAATAGTTATCTAAATACATTTGATATATTTTTTTAACAATTAATGATTCTTTTTTATTAATTGTTAAATTTTTTATTCCTTTAAAACGATTATAACCATAACTAGGGCATTTACTGCATAGAGAATAGCCCTCCTTAGCTTTTTCTTTGAAAGCAACTTTAATTCTTTCAATGGTTTGTTCCCGTTCTAATTGAGCAATAGCCCCATTCATTCTAATCATAAATTTTCCGGTAGCGCTGGATATATCAACTAAGCCTCCCGAGATTGTATAAACCGTTACATTATATTTTTCCAGCAAATTAATAATGCTTTCAGTATCTTTAACATCTCTAGTTAAACGATCAAATTTATACAAAAGAACTATATTTATTTCAAACTTTTCGATGTCACTAATTAATTTTAATATTCCTGGTCTTTTAGATATGTTTTTACCACTAATTCCTTCATCAGCATAAATATCAAAAATATCCCAATTTTGTTTATAGCAAAATTCGGTTAGATTGGATTTTTGAGCAGCAATTGAGTAGCCTTTTTTTACTTGTTCAATTGTTGATACTCTAACGTAAATAGCAGCTTTACTTTTCATAATATATTTTATGCTTATTTAGAACTTATGAGAAGCTATATCTATGGCAGACAAAATAATTGTTTTATCAAAAAGACCAGCCGTAATAAAAAAAGTAATAGATATTAAATTAATAGATAAAAGTACTCCTATTGAAAATAGAAAAGCCAAAAACTTTGCTCAATACTATGAAAAAATATGGAAAGAACTTGATATAAATGTCTGAATATTTAAGAAAAGAAAAAATATTTAAAATTAAAACTATTATCTTACAAATAATTATTGTTTTAGGATTTTTAATAACCTGGGAATTATTAAGCAAATACAAAATTATTAATAGCTTCATATTTTCCAGTCCTCTATTAATAGTAAAAACTATTATTAACTTATTTAAAGAAAACAATTTATTAAACCATGTTTTTATTACTATTTATGAAACTATTATTGCTTTTAGTTTAGGATTAATACTAGGCTTTATTATTTCAATATTACTTTATAGTAGTAAATTGCTCGCCAAAGTATTTGATCCTTTTCTTACTTTGTTAAATTCACTGCCAAAAGTGGCTTTAGGTCCAATTTTAATTATTTGGACAGGAGCTAATATGAAATCAATTATTTTTATGGCTCTACTTATCAATTTAATCGTTAATATTATTACTATTTATAATGGCTTTAATTCGACTTCTCAAAATAGAATTAAATTATTAAAATCATTTAAAGCAACTAAATATGAAATATTAAAAAAGGTTGTAATTCCATCTAACATTAAAACCATCATATCATCTTTAAAACTAAATATTTCTATGTCTTTGATCGGAGTTATTATGGGCGAGTTTTTAGTTAGTAAAGAAGGTATTGGTTATCTAATAATGTATGGCAGCCAAGTATTTAATTTAAATCTAGTAATTAGTGGTATTATTATCTTAATAATAATATCGTTTATCTTATATCAACTAGTAGCGTATTTTGAAAATAAAATAATTAAAAACAAGAGCATTTAAGCTCTTGTTTTTATTTCATAAATCTTTGCGCTAATTTTTCTTTTCTTAGTCTTTCCTGTTCTTTTCGACGGCGTAAGTCAGCATCAATTGATATTTGTCTTTGATATGCTTTGGTTTTTTCTACATCAATTTGATCTTTTAAGACTATTAATTTACATAGTTTAATAATATCATAGACAATAATTCCTAAAGCTGGCAATAAAACAATGATAAACCACCCACCTTTAGAAGCTAATAAAAGTTGAATTCTTCCCAACTGGGGAAATTTAAAAACAACTTTGCCAATTAATTGGTTTTGATAAACCAAACCGTCATCTTCAATAGCATTATTGTCTCCTTTTGTTTTAAAAGCAACGCCATCAGGATTAATTACTACCCCCGATACTCGGTGAGTTACAGTTAATCCTTGACTTTGAATACTTGAAGAAATAAAAGTGATGACATCACCAATTTCAATTTCAGAAATATCGCTTACTCTTTTATCAATAATAACATCATAAACTTTGACATTAGGCTCCATGCTAGGGCTGATAATTGTATATAAAGAAATAAATGGTTTATATTGCTCACCTTTATATTCATATATTTTAATACTGACAAAATAGTAAACTAAAAAGCCACCAATTATAATTAAAACAAAAATTGATAGAGATGATAAGACACTAAAAAACATTCTAAAAAATCTTTTAATATATTTTAGTAAACCCCTTTTATTCATATTTTGTCTCCCAATCTATATTTGATAAATCAATTGCTTAATGTACTAATACTTATTTGTCCACTAAATGTTTTTCCCTGGTTATAATTTTGCTCAGTAGTTTTATTTTGTAAAGTTAATACTAAAGCATAATAATTAGTTCCACCAGCAGCTATCGTTCTATTAGTTCCCGTATGTAATAAAGCTGTTGACCCTGTAGTTGGAACTGCTGCGCCAGAAGTACTAATTAAGGTACATCCACTACCAATTGTAGCCACTGTTCCAGTAATTGTCGTTCCTGTATAACCAGAACTTGAACATTCATATAAGGCATATTGAATTTCGTTTCCAACAAAAGTATGGCTTGTATTTTCTGTACAAGTTTGACCGTTAGCATATTGACAAAATGTATTAGTTACTTTACCACTAGCCCACGCTATTGTTATTTTTTGAGATACCGTTGCCGTAGTTGCTACTGTAAACTTCATTAAGCCATTTATATTTACTCCTTTAGTAGATTCCGGTAAATCAACTATTCCCATGCTAATCGTTCCATTACTAGCGTGATATGTTACTGTTGTTGTTCCATAAGTAGCACTAGTCGTAACTATTGTATTCGTTGAACTGTTGCCTTGAACATTATTAGCACTAAAAAAAGCTAGAGTAGCTCCAGTTACTGCTGCAATTAAAGTAAATATACCTATAAAAGCAAGGGCTTTTTTGCTGATATTATTACTATCTTTATTTTCAAACATATTTTACCTTCTCTCATTATAAATATAACAAAATTACCATATTTTTGCAATAAAAAAACAACCCTGAGGGTTATTTATTATTTTTAATGTATTGCTATTCCAACATTGACTTGGCCAGTAAAACTTTTTTGTTGTTGATAATTTTGATTAGCATCTAGATTTTTAAATGTAACAACTAAAGCATAATAGTTAGTTCCGCCTGCTGCTAAAGATAAACTTGCAGCGGTATGAAGTATTCCTGTTGCCCCTGTTGCTGGGACATCAGCTGGTGTTGCTGCACTTATTTTTGTACATCCGGCATTAATCGTTACGCTTGTACCACTAGATGTTGTTCCAGTATATCCTGCTGATGAACAACTATAAAAATCATATACAATTTCACCAGTTACAGCTGTATCAGTTGGGGTATCTGTACAAATATATGAAGCATTACGATATTTACAAAAAGTATTAGTTACACTTTTCCAATTAACTGTTATGTTTTGTGCTGCTGTTGCTGTCGTTGCTACTGTAAATTTCATTAAATATTTGTAATCAGTTCCTTTTTCACTTTCTTTTAAATCTAAAGTTCCAGTATTAATTGTTCCGTTTGTGCCATCATAAGTAACTGTCGTATTTCCATATTGAGCTGTTTGTGCTGTAATAGTATTTGTACTACTATTTCCTGAAACATTAGCGGCACTGAAATACGCAAAGGTTGCTCCAATAACTGCTACTAATAGAGTCGCTACTCCTATCACAGCGAGTAACACTTGACTTTTTTTCCTATCTTCCAAAATTGAACCTCCTTTACTATATTAAGTATATCATTAATTAAATATTTTGCAACAATTTTATAATGTAGCTAAAGAAATATTAACCTGACCGGTAAAACGTTTGTCTTTATTGTAATTTTGTAATTCAGTAGTGTTTTTAACAGTCAAAACAAGGGCATAATAATTAGTTCCGCCAGCTGCTAATTTACTAGGTTCTTTATTTAACATACGGGTAACTCCAGTGGCAGGGACTTCACTAGATTTATCACTAATTAAAGTACAGCTTTCGGCTAATGTCACTGTCCTATTTTCACTATTAGCTACAGTTGCGGTATACCCATTACTATCACAATTATATAAATCGTATACTATTTCACCAACAACTGGAGTATCGGTTTCTTCATTTGTACAAACTTGATTTGCATGATATCTGCAAAAAGTATTTGTTATATCTTTCCAGTTAATATTTACATCCAAAGTAGCTGTAGAAGTTGTCTTTACTTCAAATTTTAATAAAAATTGATAATCAGTTCCAGCTTGATCAGGGGTAAAGTTTAAATCACCTGTAGATAAAATCCCATTATTTTGATCATAGGCTACTCTTGTGTCCCCAAAATCAACTGTTTCTGCTCCTAAAATATTTGATGGATCATTCCCGGTTACATTTTGAGCTGTAAAATAAGCATATGTACCACTAATGATAAATAATAGTACAATTAAAGCGCCTAATATTATTAAGGTTATTTGTCTAGCCATTTCCTTTTTAGTTTCCAATGTACAAGCCTCCTTTATATTATATATTTATTTTAGCAAATTAATAAAATTTACACAACAAAAAAATAAACCTTTTGGCTTATTTTACTTTTTTTTTACTATTGTACTACTAATCCGACATTAACTTGACCAGTAAAACTTTTATTCTGATTATAGTTTTGTTCAGCATCTAAATTTTTAACGGTAACAACTAAAGCATAATAGTTAGTTCCGCCGGCTGCTAAAGGTAATGAAGATGCAGTATGAAGTAGTCCAGTATTATCTGTTGCAGGAACAGGTAGTGATATCGCACTACTTATTTTTGTACATCCATCGGCAACTGTTACAGTATCTTCATTAGCTAATGTATTAGTATATCCAGTTGCATCACAATCATAAAAATCATAAATTACTTCACTTCTTACATCAGTATCAGCTGCATTATCTGTACAATTTTGACCATTGGCATATTTGCAAAAAGTATTAGTTACAGCTTTCCAGTTAACAGTTAGTGCTTGAGGAACTGTTGCTGTTGTTGTAACATGGAATTTCATCAAATATTCATAATCGCTTCCTTTTTCTGAATTAGGCAAATCTAACAATCCAGTATTAATAAGTCCATAAGTAGCGTCATAAACAACTTCAGTATTACCATATTGAGCTGTTTGAGCAGTAATACTAGTTGTATCAGTATTTCCTTGAACATTATTAGCACTGAAATAAGCAAAAGTTGCTCCTACCATTGCTATTAATAATGTTGCTATTCCTATTACTACTAGTAAAACCTGATTGCTTTTGTTATTTTCTCTTTCTTCCATATTCGAGTCTCCTTTTCTACATATATTTTAACAAAAATGCAATAGTAATGCAATATGTTTTCAACTAAATTCCACTTTTTTTACTAAAATATCGTTTTTAAAAATTAAAGCGTTTAAAAAAAGCCATATAAATTGCATGAGTTATAATTTTTCAAACTTGGACGAGCCATAGTATCTTATTGCAGTTTAAAAAACACACTAGATAAATAAAACTCCCATAAACATTGGGTTTAAAGGAGTTAGAAATAATCATTATGGAGGAACCGACCAGATTTGAACTGGTGATCAGGGTGTTGCAGACCCACGCCTTAGCCACTTGGCTACGGTTCCATGAATGAAATATATTATAACAAATTGTTATAACTATTTCAATATTATATTATATTCTTGATTTCTAATCGTGAAAGTTAAAAATATATTATCAGCATCTTTTATTTCATTATCAACTTCTAATACTAAAGTACTAGTTAAATTATTAGGGGTCTTATTATTATAATAAGCCACTAATGTTTTTTTGTTTTTAATATATCTTATCTTCATAAAATCAGAAAAGAATGATCTATAACCGGTAATATTTTTATAATAAGTCGCTTCCTCATCTAAAATTAATTTATAATTCAAGACTAGCAAAGTCTTTTCTTTTTCGGTTTTATATGAAGCATCAATTACATTTAAAGAATCATAGCATTTATTATTATAGCAAAATTGATAATTATATTTATAACTCTTAGTAAATTGATAACTGGAGACAATAATAGAACTGTTTTTTAGACCAGTACTATTAAAGTTTAGATTTTCATTTAATTTAACGACAGTATTACTCTTAATATCCATAATTTTAGTTGGTTTTAATTCAACTTTTTTGTATTTGGCAGTTATTTCTCCTTTAGAAATATCAACATCAGTTTCTATCTTAATGCTATATTTATCCTTAATTTGGTCTTTAGTTAATTCATAAATCATTGTAATATTTTTATTACTGCGAGGCTTTAATTTATTTTCATAATAAGCTTCCCCAATATCAATAAAAAATTCTCTATTATTAACTGCCGGAAAAATATTTTCCTTATTAATAGTTAACCTGAAATCATTTAAATGTAAAGCCTGATTAATGCCGTATGTATTTTCAACATTATATAATACTACCAAGTAATATTTATCTTTGGTGATCACTTTACCACCATATGAGTAAGGAGTTATGATAGAATCTAAAACATTTATTTTAAAACCATTAACTGTAAAAGGCTGCTGCTTTTTATAAACTTTACCATATATATTTATGTTTAGCAAAATGGTTGTTACTATTATAATTATTAAAATAGCTCCTAAAACAGTAACTAAAAAAGCATTTTCTAAAGTGTAATATTTTAATTCTCTTAAAAATCTTCTTATTTTTCTTCTTAATTTATAGCCTTCTACATTAACATTTAGTTCAAACTCTTCACTATCTTTAACATCTATTTTTAATTCACTAATATCTTTACTAAAATTAAATTTTTTGTAATCAAACCCGATCCCTCTAATGAATGTCATAACTAAAAAAAAGTATTGAGGAAAAGATAATAGTAAAATTATATCTCGATATGCTTTTAAAGTTTTGACTTCAATTACACTAACTTTCATATTGTTAATAACACTTAAAAAGAAAGTGAAAAGAACAAAAATAATTATATAATAAATAATTAGAGCCGCATAGAATTTTTTAGGTTTTTCTTTTTGCTTAAATAAAATATAAATAATAATTCCGAGAGCCAAAACAAGTAACACGACCAGGTACATGTAAAAATTAATTGCTGTATTAGCAACATTATTTATTCCGGTATAATAATTATTTTTAAAAGCATCATTAAAAAACACTATTAAACCATTAAATTTAATAGCTAAATAAATTAATCCTAGAGCTAAAATTAAATGAATTAATTTAAAATGCTTAATTAAAAATGCATACGGCTTTTTTAATATCACAACTATCTCCCCTTTTTTATTATTTACTCAAAATTTCTAAAGCTTTATTTAACTGTAAATCATCGTTCTTTTTATATTCAACTTCGTAGTCCGGCTTAATTCCAACAGTATCAATATTAGTCCCTTTAGGAGTAAACCAACTGGCAGTAGTATATTTTAACATGCCGCCTTCTTTTAAAGCTGTAGTTTGCTGAATCTTGCCTTTACCGTATGTTGTTTTACCAACTGATAAGGCTCCATAACTTTCTTTTAAAGCTGCTGTAAGTATTTCTGATGCTGATGCTGAAACCTCATTAGTTAATATTACAATTGGATAACTTCTTTTTACTTCTGTTTCGTCCTTGTGAACTTCTTCTACCGATTTGTTTTTTAAAGAATAAATTATTTTACCTTTTTCTAAAAACAATTCAGAAATTTCTTTAGCGGTTGTTAAATAACCGCCAGTGTTTGTTCTGACATCAATAATTAATGAATCGATATGATCTTTTTCCATCTCTTCTAATTTAACTTTAAATTGCTCATAAGTATTGATAGCAAATGCTTCAATATAAATATAACCGATTTTATGATTGTTTTTTTTATATATTTCTGAAGTTACTGAAGGTATATCAACTGAACTTAACTCGAGATTAAAATTTTTCTCTTTATTACCTCTTAAAACAGTAATGGTTACTGACTCGTTACTTTTAATGATATCGACTACTTCCAAAGCTGTTTTAGTTTTAACATCGTTATTATTAACTTTAATAATTAAATCATCTACTTCAATACCAGCTTTAGCTGCTGGAGAATTATCAAACACTTCAATGATTGAAATACCTTTATTATCCTCAGTATCAACCACTCTTACTCCAACTCCTTGGTATTTACCATTTAAAGATTCCATTAAAAGAGCTGTTTCTTGCTCATTTAAATAGGTCGTATAAGGATCGCCCACATAATCATATAAAGAAGAAATTATTGTATCCATTAATTCCTTTTCGTCTATTTTTTCATAGTAGCTATCAACCAAAGTCGTGTAAGCACTAATAAAATCATTAATATATTCATTTTTATTAATTTTAATTTCTGTATTTTTATTAAATCTTTTAACTACTACAAGACCAGTTGAAAGGCTTACTAATAAACTAGTAATTATTATTATTATAACAACGTCTCTTAATTTAAATGTTTCTTTATCTTTAAGTTTCATTCTATCACCCTATTACTCTATAATGATATCAAATAGGGATTAAAAAAACAATTGATTTAATAAAAAAACTTTAATAATTACATTAAAGTTCTAAAGTATTTTTAATTTCTTTATAAGTTTCTTTATAATCACTTATTTTATTATCCTTTATCCTTAGGAGTGTGCCGTCATTCGCTTTTAATTTTGTAATATCAGTAACATTTAAAGTGGATTTATCAGTAGTTATAAATTTACTATTTAAAGTATTATTTAAATCGACAAAATACAGTTTAACAGTTGTAGTGCTGCTTAAATATTTATCTCGTAATTCACTATAATAATCTTTTAATGTTCCTTTTGAATTATAAAGTAGAACATAGTACTCACTTTCATTTTGCTTTAAAATTGCTGACCCAATTATTTCATTATAACTAGTTTCTGGTTGAGTAGTTGCTGTTTTGTTAACAATAAATTTCGATGTAATTATAAAAATTGCTCCAAAGAATATTAAAATAATCATTAAGATTTTTAAAAATGTTGTTATTTCAACCATTTCAGTTGATTCTTTGTTCATCTAAATCACCTGTAAATTATTATATCATGTTTTTTTATTTTTACAATAATTTAGTATTAATATTCATTATTATTAGGAATTTCTTCTTTTTTATTTATCTTATAGAAAAAAAGGAAAGTAATTTTTACTTTCCAACTGTAATTGTACTAGAATTTAATGATGTCGCAATTTCTAGCATTTCTTTAGTAGTTAAATCTTTGCTTGATAGGTAGTAAGAAACATCACTGCTATGCCAGGTCAAGGAATTAGCGCTAATTGCTCCATAACTCTCATTTAAAAGTAATGGTTCTCCATAAACTGGAATAATTTCAAATTCATCGCTAACATCAATAGTTTCTTCAACTATAATAAAGTTTTTAAGTCCGGCAAAAGTTAATATTACTCTTTCACCAGTATCTGTATTAATGGTTTCTTTTTCTTTTAAATAGGTTTCATCCGGTATATAAAGTGGATAGATGATATTATCAATTAATCCTGAACCAGATGATTCTTCACAGCATTCCTCATCAATATAAGTCTCCAACTCAAATATTTCATCTTTAATAATAGCCTGATAATCTATTTTATCAAAAACAACTTTCATTTTAACTAAATCATTTTCATCATAAACTTCAACCATTTTTAAGTCCATATCTTTATCAAAATAAATTTTTTCATAAACTAAACTTGGATTATTAGGATAATTTACTTTTACTTTAACTATATAGTTGTTTTTAGTTTCCTCTATTATTTTGTTTGTATCGCTTTTTATATCTTTAGCTAAAGATGATAAAACATATGCCTGTGAACTATTATCTGGCCATTCACTTTGAAATTTAAAACTTTTATTTAAAGATGGTGTAACAACATAAACCCCGTCACTGTTTTTAAGTATTATTTGTTCATGATCATTAGTGGTATTAATTAATGATATTTTATAATTACCTTTCTTATAAGCCGCATCTGTTTTATAATTATATATGTCTTCATTGTTGCTGATTTCCATTGTCCCCTTTAAATAATATGAATTTAATTTGTTTATTTTATTAACAAATTTGTTTAATTCTTTATCACTGTCAAATTTACCGCATCCCGCCAAAAAAATCGTAAAAATTAAAACTAGTGATAAAAGAATATTTTTTTTCATTTATATTCCCCTTTTCTAATTAAATATATTTATTAATTTTTATAAATATTCATACATAATTTTATAAAATAGGTTAATACTATAATTAGAAGAGAGTGATTTGATGCAAGGTTTACAAAAATGTGCTTTAGTTTTATTAATAATTGGTGGAATTAATTGGGCCTTAGTAGGTATTGCTGATTTTAATTTGGTAGAAGCTATCTTCGGAATTGAAACAGCTTTAACTAGAATTATTTATGTTTTAGTTGGCATTTCAGCAATTATATCTTTATCCACATTATTTATGGAATTTAATTCAAAAAGAATAACGACTAGGTAGTCGTTATTTTTTAGTTATTACTACATCAATTGTTTTTACCGTGGACACTACTTGGACTTTTACATCGTCTACTTTTAAAATGATTGGAACACTGTGAGTCCCCGCTTCATAACCAGTTAAATCGACATAAGCTTGAATATCGGAAGCCGAAAAGTTTTTAATGACTGATTCGACTCCTTTTACTATGACAGATATACTGGCATCAGCCATGGTTTTAGCACTGACTTTAAGTCCTTCACCTAAATGTTTATTATTAATGGTAATGTCGTTTATTTCTTTTGAAGTTTCCTGGTCAACAGTTACAGAAACTGAAGCCGAGGTTTCGCTTATATATCTAACACCAGCTGGTTTAGATATTGTAACATTAAAAGTTTTATTAGTTTTTAATCCGGTGACATCAATCGTTACTGGAACATATGAAATATCTGAAATGACTGACTGATCACCATATATTCTAACTTTAGCAACATTTGAAGTAATTGAACTGATTGCATAACCGACGGTATAGTCGCCAGTAGTTAAAACTTTAATCGGAACTTCAACAGAATATGATTCTAATTCAATAGTTACTGTTACCTTTTCCGGAACAATTTCAACATTATTAATAACATTCCCATTTTCATCATAGGCAACTAAAGGTATAGAATCAATTTCATAGCTACCGCTATTTTTTAATTCTGTATTGTTAAGATCAACTAAAGCTTTAACGGTTGCTACTTTAGCAAGCATTTCTTTTGAACCTTTAACAACCACTTCGCTACGCTCTAAGCTAATATTTTTAACACTTAATTTTGGATCTAATTTATCCTGATTTAATAAATCACAAGACACATTTTTTATGGTGCTTATTTTTTCTCTAATAACAACTAAAACTGATGAGGGGTCCAGTTTATAATCTAAAGTTTCAATTGTTTGCTTATAAGTCAATTTAACCTTATGTTCACCAACACTGTATCCAGTTAAATCTAACATTACTTCGTGGTCTCCTAGTTGTTTGGCCAGATATAAATCACTTTTACGTCCAATCAAAGTAATATCAACTGTTTCAGGAATGCCTTCAACTACATAAGCTTCAGCATTATAAATAGCTTTAACTGCCTGTCCCGGTAATATCTCTGCTTCAGTTTCAACCAAACTAATTACTTTTAAATCTACTAATAAGAAGACTGCCACCGCAAAAAACAAAGAAATATAAATTAAAGTTACAGGGCGGTTCAAAATTTTATCAAATTTACCACTGTTATTTTTAAAGTATTCGGTAATTATATAAACCAATCTGCTAATTGGTACGATTATTATCTTGTCAATGATTTTATAAATGAATTTACCTATTAAAGTCAGGATTCTCATAATTTTTTTCATTTCAAGTCACCATCCTCTTCTTCATCCGCATCATAAAACATTTCAACTTTCGGTTTTAATTCATTAATTAGCATCAATTTAAAATCTTCAGTTGATAAATTATAAGCAAGTTCACGATTACAGGCAATGCTTAATCTGCCAGTTTCCTCTGATACAATTAAAGCAATAGCATCAGTTTCTTCAGCAACTCCTAAAGCTGCGCGATGTCTTGTTCCCAATCTTTTACTAATTGATTGATCCATGCTAGTTTTGAATATTGATCCAGCGCAGGTAATTCTATCTCCTTGAATTATTACTCCACCATCATGAAGCGGATTATTTGGAAAAAATATTGATTCCAGCAATTCCGGACTCAAATCAGCATATATTTTGGTAGCTCCCTCGATATATTCATGTAAAGAAATATCTCTTTCAATTACTATTAAAGCACCAATTCGATTCTTTTTAAAAAACTCAATAGATTCCATTATATCGTGAACTACTTTTTCTCTTTCATCAACTGTTAAAATTTTATGACGACCTAAAAGCTGACTTCTGCCTAAAGATTCTAAAACATTTCTAATCTCTGGCTGAAAAATAATTATTAAAGCTAAAGGCCCCCACATAATTATATATTCTAGTAAAAGACCAATTGTATATAAATTTAAGATATTACTAATAAATTTTACAATGATAATAATAGCTATTCCTTTAAATATTAGAACCATTTTAACATTATTCTTTAAATTTTTAAAAATATAATAAAACATTATCCAAACTATAGATATATCTAATATCTTAGTTATTATACTTAGAATTGAAGACCAAGTCATATATTACACTCTCCGTTTACAATTGTTATTATATCAAATATTAACTTTTTTTTCTACTCTTATACTATATTTAATTTTAATTTTACATAAAAACAAGACATTAGTCAGTCTTGTTCTCATCATTAAATACGCTTTCTTTCTTTTCTTCTTCTACAATTAATGGTTGATCATAACTTTCAATTGATTCTTTTAGAATATCTTCTTTAACTTCAGGATTGCTATTATTAACCACATCATTTAAAGTTTTTGAGCCCATATCTTTAATACTTTCTTTTGTTTCTTCTTCCTTTGTTTTTTTCTTTACTTCTTTTATTTCTTTATCTTCTTTATCTTTCTTTTTGCTATCAACAATATAACCAATTAGAGCGAATAATAAAATTAAGGTTGCCACTAAAAACCAAATATAGTTATTTACTAGAAATTCACTAAATTTTTCCATCATTTATCCTCCTTCTTATTTTATTTAATGATAACAAAATTTTTCGTTATTATCAATTAATTATATTTTTAAAATTCTTAAATTATACTTAAAGCTTTACCAGTTGGTTGAATTTGGATAAAAGTATTGCCATCATTTACTTTTAGACTTTTACCGTTTTCATCTTTATAAATAGTTTTACTACTACGTGAAGACTTTTCCCAGGTTATTTTAATAGCTTTACCTTCGCTAATATAATATCCATCCCCACTTCCTATATTACTTAAATTAACTCGTCCCTTATTGTCACCAGCTATGTTTTTTACATCTACATCTTTAACAATAATAATATTTTTAACTTTTAGTTGTTCATTGGTTAATTCTTCAATATGCTTACTGGTTCCAGTAAATCTTAAATACACTTTGAATTTTTCGTCATATTTATATTTTACTTTAACACTTGATGAATATGTTATAGTAACTTCATTCGCATCAGCACTACTATTATAATCACCTAAATCCAAGGCATCAATACTATAATCTAAAAGTAGATTATTTTTTGTGGTTAAACGATATTTTTTATTAGTAGCAGCAGTAATCATTTTGCCACTGCTTGTATAAGAGTCATGAGGAGATTTTTTATTTGAATTACGATAAAACATATTAGAAGGATCGGCAAGTCCATTAAGGTTATTTATTTTTAATGATGATATATCACTTTGAGCTTGCGGACTCCAACCATGATGAACAAAAATAGCATCATTTTCTAAAGCATAATCTAAAAAATAATGTCGAGCACTTCTAATTGGCCCAATTGCTTTTATATCAGGGTCTTTAAATAAAGCCAATAACCTAGTTAGTCCTCCTTCAACTGTCATCTCATAAACAAGATAAGCTTTTTGAAGTCCACTTTGAGGTCTAGCTCCAGCAACATTGTCAATAACAACTGCATAAGGCCTAGTATCTGATTTCAAATCAACTATCTTAAGTTCTTTTTCTTCCACTTCTTGATTTTTATCAGTTTCCTCAATAATTTCAGTTTTTTTGAATTTATCAATAATCCTGTCAAAATCAATTATTTTTTTATAATATGCTATATAGCCAATACCACCCAATATTATTAATATTAATAATGTTTTAGCAAATTTACTTTTCATTAATTAAACACTTCCCACTTAATAATATCACTTTTTATATGATATATTCAATTACAATTGGTGTTAAATAATATATTTGACAAATAAACTTTATTATGATACTATACTCACCATTCAAACAAATGACAAGCAATGTAGACAAAACTTGACATTTTTATACTTTTATGCTATAATATTGCGCATCATTAAACAAAAGGGGGATTTTGAAATGATAGAACTAGGAAATAAAATAAGAAAATTACAAACAGAAATAATTAGATTAAAAATGGAAAACCAAGAATTACAAACAGCTAAAATGCCTGTTGTTATGGATTTAATTAATGAATTGGAAAACGAATTGGCTGATTTGCTTTTTAAATTGGGCAACATTAGTTCTAATGAACAATTATTAAATACAATTAGATTAGGAGAAGCATCTGCTGAAACAATTGATGCTGCTAAAACTTTTGAGGCATTAAAATCTCAAGTTTTAAATACAACTGAAATTAGATTAAATGAAATTCAAAATATAATTAAATATTTAAAAGACAGCCGAACTAATTTAAATGATGTGGAAGATAAAGCACAAGCTATCGCAGCTTTAAGCGCAAGATTTGCTAACGCTAAAGAAAAACTTACTGAAGAAGTTAATCAAGAATTAGAACACGCAATTATAGAATACAA
>CAYTSB010000010.1:0-2086 GCA_964440405.1 uncultured Muribaculaceae bacterium | reverse complement strand
CTCCGAAAACAACAACTACAGCAACTGCCACACCATATAAAGCACCAAGTCCTACCGCTACACCTACAGCGACAGTAGATCCTACTGCAGAAGAACAAAAATTATGTAGAGAAATTGCTGATACATTATATAAAACCATAATCGCTAATAACAACGATGTTGAAAGTTTTGAAAATAACGAAAAAGATGTTTTAAAATTAATTTATATTCTCCGTGGATATTCAGTTACTGATATGAATAGCGAAGAAATTTATGATTATATAAATGATATAACAAATGCTATGTATAATATTCAAGCTACTGTTGCGTATAATTTCTATAGCGATACAAATTATCAATTAACAAAATATGATTGGATCGAAATATTTGAAAATGCAAAAGAACTTGATCCTGAAGATATTAGAGGATTAGAAACATTAGATTTACAAAGTAAATTAACATTTGCAGTATTAACTTCTAAAAATATTAAAGATTTAAAAACTACTGCTGCTGAATTAGTAAGATTTTGTGAAGTATTTTATTTAAATAGAGACAACGTTTTTACCGATTCTAATGGCATTATTCATCAATTAACTGGATTTGATAATTGTGGACCAATAATTAAATTGCTATTACATAAAGATGCACTTAATGCATTGGTAATCGCCGATACACTAGACGGAAACATAAAAGGATATGAAAACACAATTAGAGATGTAGTTAATGATTTGTATCCTGTTATCCATTGTGAAGACAAAAAAAACGCAAAAGAAGATTATAGTGCACAAATCTCAGCTGATACATTATTCTGGATTGAAAAATCTAGAGATGGATTAGTTATTATCGAAATAGATAACGGCAAAACATATACATTAAAACCAGGGAATTAAAAAGGGGGAATTAAGATGTACGAAGAAAGAAAATATACTTTTGATTGGAAAGGCTTTATTTTAAAATTATTATTAGTTATTCTAATTATATTTGCAGTATATAAGCTGTTTCCAGTAAAGAACAATACATTTAACGATTCAATTTATAATAGTAATATTACAACTATGAAAGAAGCAGCAAAAAGCTATTATACTGTAAACAGATTACCAAAAACTATTGGCGAATCTAAAACTATGACTCTTCAAGAAATGTTAAATCAAAAAATGCTAGTTAATCTAACCGATAAAAATGGCAACAGTTGCGATACATTTGATAGTTACATTGATATTACCAGAACTAAAGATGATGAATATTTATTAAAAGTTCAATTATCTTGTGATGATCATATTGATTATATCATAGAGACTATTGGTTGCTATGATGTATGTACCAATAATGATTGTAAAGAAGAAGAAGTAAAAAAACCTGATAAGACTATTGAGAAAATTAAAGTAACTCAATATCAATTTAGAAAAAAAGAAACTTCTACAAATACTACTAAGTCATGTAGAGACGGTTATACTTTAAATGAAGATACCTGTTACAAAACTATTAATTCAACTCCGGTTCCAGCTAAAAAAGTTTATTATGACGATACTGTTGTTAAAACTGGAGTAGTTAAAACAACAAGTACTATTAGAAAAGATTACACTAACGAAAGAACAACTACATATGAAACAATATCTAAACAATTAGTTTGTACTACTGAAGAATCATATACTGCATGGAAATATGTTGGACAATACAATAGTTGTAGTAGTTCAACAACAGTAAAATGCGAATATGTAGGTATGGAATCTGTTAAAACTTGTGGAACTTGTGGATCAACTTTGTTACCTGTATATAAAAAATATACTAGAACAAAAGAAATTATTGAAAAATGTCCAAGTTGTGATGCAGGTTGGGATCAAGTTGGTAAAACTTGTTATAAAGAAATACCTGGTGGCCAAAAATGTCCTAGCGGATACACAAGTGAATATAACAGTGGCATTCTTGCTTGTTATAAGAACAAAACAGTAGCAGGCTCTTCATATTGTGAAGACAAAGACGCTACTCCAAATGCTGATGGCTTCTGTTATAAGACTGTCAAAGGCACATTTAAAGAATATGAATGCACTGATAAAACAATGATTTTAGATAAAGAAAAAGGATTATGTTACACTAAAACAACTGAAAC